>JASBSH010000247.1 GCA_030149025.1 Actinomycetales bacterium
GGGCAACTTTCGTGCGGTCGAAAGACGGTGGTGACCTAGCAGTTGACGTCCTAGCCTCTGCAAATGGGCAGAGTATACTCAGTGGTCTAACGCTCGGGGAGACGATCCTCCTCAACCCGGAGCGGTAGAAATGATAGAGGCGATCGTTCTCGAGCAGTTGGCCTTCCGCTATCGTCCGAACGATGCTCCGATCTTCGAGGCACTCCACCACTCTTTTCCGCGTGGCGCTGTGACGGCAATCGTCGGTGCTTCCGGGGCCGGGAAGTCGACCCTGCTCTACGTGCTGGGACTGATGTTGACCCCGACTCATGGCAGCATCCGCTGGGGTGAGTGGTCCGTGACCGGCCGGTCCGATAGAGAGCGTTCCCGCTTGCGCGCCGCGCACATCGGCTTCGTATTTCAAGACTCCTTGCTCGACCTTGGAAGGTCTGCGCTGGGGAACGTGATGGAGGCGGCTCTGCTCTCCGGACTCGACCGCCGGATAGCGGAGAAGAGAGCCACTCGACTTCTTCAACGCTTCGATGTGGCTCATCGTGCCAATCACCGTCCCGGGGAGCTGTCGGGTGGGCAGGCACAGAGAATCGCCATGTGCCGGGCACTGGTGAAGGAGCCAGAGATCCTCCTCGCTGATGAGCCGACTGGGAACCTGGACACTGACAGCGGTGACGTGGTGTGGAACGCGTTTCGAGCGGCAGCCGATCAAGGCCGGTTCGTGATCGTCGCCACCCATGACACGTCCCGACTGCATCTGGCAGACGAAGTGGTGCGGGTGCCGATGTGAATGGATCAGGCCCGCGCCCTTGGGGCCTCCTGCGGGACGCACTCACGTCGTTGAACGGCCAACGCGTGGCAACAGCGGTCTCCGTGATCGTGGTGGCAGGGATGGCAACAGCGATCCTGGCTACGGCTGGCCTTGCTGTCGCCTCGGAACGCAAGGTGCTTGAGCGATTGAACTCGCCCAACGCACGCCAGATCGTCGTGAGTGACCCCAAGGGAAGCGCTGGCCTCCGGGCCGAGACGGTCAACTCGGTGGCGGCGCTGCCGGGCGTCGACTGGGCAATAGGTCTGGGTGCCGCTAGGGATGTATCGAATGCAGCGATACCCGGCGGCTCACGGGTTCCCGCGCGATTGTTTATGGGCAACCTCCCTTCGCAAGTGAGGGTGGGGGGAAGGCAACCGCTGCCCGGGGAGGCGCTAGCGGGTTCCGCTGCTGTGGCTGTCCTGGGGCTCGCTGACGAAGTCGGCGGGGTCAGCGGAGACGGTGTGTCAGCGGCGGTGGTAGGAACCTTCACCGCTCTGCCGCCGCTGCAAGACTTGGCTGACGGGGTGCTGTTGGTGCAACCGATCAACGATGTCCCGATCCGGACACTCCGATTGGGTGTCTCGGACGTACAACAACTGCAGTCCATCGCCGAAGCAGTGCTCGCCGTCGCGGTCGTTGGCAAGCCCGAAGATTTGCGGGTAGACAAGAGTGCCGAGATCGCCGAACTTGAGCAGGATATCGGTGGAGAGCTTCGCCAGAGCAGTCGCCGCCTCGTCTGGCTCATCCTTGTGGCGGGAATCGTGATGGTTGCCGTAACGCAGGTCGGCGCCGCCGCTCAGCGCGTGAGGGACTACGGTCGTCGGAGGGCGTTGGGGTCAACGCGCAGCGCGATCGTCGTGACCGTCATTGCGCAGTCGGCCGTCGGTGGGCTTGCTGGGGCTATGGTGGGGGCTCTTGCCGGCCTCGTTGTTGACTGGCTCGTCGCGGGTGCGCTTCCCGGCGCACGGTTCGCGGCAGCCGTGGTTCTGCTCTGCATACTTGCAGCCGTCGTGGCGGGCGTTCCAGCCGCTCTGCGTTCTGCCTGGAAAGACCCGGTTCGCGTTCTGCGGGTGCCTTGAGCCGAGTGCAAACCACTCGGTCTACCGCACCTAGACTCGACACGCCCCCCGACCGCCGTCCGACCTGCCGAGAGAGCCGAACCAGACCACATGTCAGCCCCGAACTCCGACTACGACCCGGTCGAGGTCAGCGCCCTGCAACCCGAGCAGGTCGACGCCGCCGTCGGCAGAGCGCTGGCGGCGATCGCGGCCGCGCGTTCTCTCGACGAGCTGAAGGCCGCACGGCTCGACCACGCCGGTGACCGCAGCCCGCTCGCGCTGGCGAACCGGGAGATCGGGGCGCTGCCTCCAGCAGCCAAGGCGGAAGCCGGTAAGCGCGTCGGCCAGGCGCGGGGCCGGGTCAAGCAGGCGCTCGAGGCCCGCCAGGTGGAGCTGGAGGCGGAGCGGGACGCACGTGTCCTCGTCGAGGAGCGCGTCGACGTCACACTCCCCACCGACCGGCGCGCCCGAGGCGCACGCCACCCACTGCAGTCGCTGCAGGAGCGCATCGCGGACCTGTTCGTCGGCATGGGCTGGGAGGTCGCCGAAGGCCCAGAGGTCGAGGCCGAGTGGTTCAACTTCGACGCCCTGAACTTCGGGCCCGACCACCCCGCCCGCCAGATGCAGGACACGTTCTTCCTCGACCCCCCCGGCAGCGGGCTGGTGCTGCGCACCCACACCTCGCCCGTGCAGGCGCGGTCGCTGCTCGACCGCGGCGTCCCGCTGTACGTCGTGTGCCCGGGCAAGGTGTTCCGCACCGACGAGCTCGATGCGACCCATACCCCGGTGTTCCACCAGGTCGAAGGCCTCGCCGTCGACGAGGGCCTGACCATGGCCCACCTCAAGGGCACTCTCGACCACTTCGCCGCCGCCATGTTCGGCCCCGGCACGACCACGCGTCTTCGCCCGTCGTTCTTCCCGTTCACCGAGCCCAGCGCGGAGATGGACCTGCGCTGCTTCGCCTGCGTCGGCCGCACCGGTGACGTCGACCCGGCCTGCCGCACCTGCGGCGGAACCGGCTGGATCGAGTGGGGCGGCTGCGGCATGGTCAACCCGAACGTCCTGCGGGCCTGCGGTGTCGACCCCGACCGCTACTCCGGCTTCGCCTTCGGGATGGGCATCGAGCGGACCCTGATGTTCCGCAACGGCGTCGCCGACATGCGCGACATGGTCGAGGGCGACATCCGGTTCAGCACCCAGTTCGCGATGGAGGGCTGATGCGCGTCCCCCTGCCCTGGTTGGGCGAGTACGTCGACCTGCTCGAGGGCGCCACGGCCGAGCAGGTCGCCGCCGACCTGGTGCGCGTCGGGCTGGAGGAGGAGGGCCTGCTCGGATCGGACGTCACCGGCCCGCTGGTGGTCGGCCGCGTCCTGGCGTTCGACGACGAGCCGCAGAAGAACGGCAAGACCATCCGTTGGTGCCAGGTCGACGTCGGCCGGCGCGCCGACGGCGCAGTTGACCCGCAGGGGATCGTCTGCGGTGCCCGCAACTTCGCCGTCGACGACCTCGTGGTCGTCGCCCTGCCCGGCTCCGTGCTGCCCGGTGGCTTCGCCATCTCCGCGCGCAAGACCTACGGGCACGTCTCCGACGGCATGATCTGCTCCGCCAAGGAGCTCGGTCTCGGCGACGACCACACCGGCATCATCGTGCTCAGCGAGTGGGGGCTCGAGGCTGCGACCGGCGCTGACGCCAAGGAGCTTCTCGGTCTCGGCGGGCAGGACGCCGCCGGCGTCGAGCTGAACATCACCCCGGACCGCGGGTACTGCTTCAGCGTCCGGGGCATCGCCCGGGAGTACGCCCACGCGACCCGCCGGCCGGTGGCGGAGGTCTTCCACGACCCCGCCGCGATCCCGACCCCGGAGGCCACCGACGACGGATACCCCGTCGTGCTCGCCGACGAGGCACCCATCAACGGTGTCGCCGGCTGCGAGCGCTTCGTCGCGCGCATCGTCCGCGGCGTGGACGGCAAGGCGCAGTCGCCGTTCTGGATGCGGCGCCGGCTGCAGCAGGCCGGGATGCGCTCGATCTCCCTGGTCGTCGACGTCACGAACTACGTCATGCTGGGGCTCGGTCAGCCGCTGCACGCCTACGACCTGGGAACCCTGGACGGCGCCATCACGGTCCGGCGCGCACGTCCGGGCGAGCGGCTGGTCACCCTGGACGGCGTCGAGCGGAAGCTCGACCCGGAGGACCTGCTGATCACGGACGGCGCGAACGGCGACCGCGCCATCGGCATGGCGGGCGTCATGGGCGGTGGGGAGACCGAGGTCAGCGACGCGACCACGGACGTCCTGATCGAGGCGGCCTGGTTCGACCCGGTCACGGTGGCCCGCACGGCGCGCAGACACAAGCTTCCCAGCGAGGCGAGCAGGCGCTTCGAGCGCGGCGTCGACCCGCAGCTGCAGGCAGCCGCGGCGGAGCTCGCCGTCCGGCTCCTCGTCGAGCACGGCGGCGGGACCGCGGGCCCCGAGGTGACCGACGTCGGCGACGTCCCCGAGCCCCAGACGATCGCCATGCCCCGCGACCTGCCCTCGCGTCTGGTCGGCGTCGAGTACTCCGACGACCGCGTCGAGGAGATCCTGCACGAGATCGGCTGCGACGTCACCGTGTCCGACGACCGGCTCCTCGTGACGCCGCCGTCCTGGCGACCGGACCTCGGCGTGGGCGCCGACCTCGTCGAGGAGGTCGCGCGCATCGACGGCTACGACCGCATCCCCTCGGTCCTCCCCGTGGCCCCGCCCGGGGCCGGCCTGACCCACGGGCAGCGGGCGCGTCGCCGGGTCAGCGACGTGCTCGCGGACAACGGCCTCGTCGAGGTCCTGAGCTACCCCTTCGTCTCACCCGGGCGGTTCGACGAGCTCCAGCTGCCCGCCGACGACCCGCGCCGGCACGCCGTCCGGCTGGCCAACCCGCTGTCGGACGAGCAGCCGCTCATGCGCACGGCCGTGCTCGAGACCCTCGTCGACGTCGCGCGCCGCAACCTGGGCCGCGGCTTCGCCGACCTGGCCCTGTTCGAGGTCGGCCTGGTGACGCTGCCGGAGCCGGACGCGCCAGCCGCCCCCATCCTCGGCGTGGACGCCCGGCCCGAGGACGACGAGCTCAAGCGACTTCTCGAGGCCGTTCCGCCGCAGCCGGTTCACGTCGCGGGTCTCTTCGCGGGACGCCGTGTGCCGGCCGGCTGGTGGGGGAGCGGCCGAGCGGCCGACCACACCGACGCCATCGACGCCGCCAAGCAGGTCGCCGAGGCGCTCGGCGTCTCGCTCACCGTCACCGCCGACGACCAGGCGCCCTGGCACCCGGGCCGCTGCGCACGCCTGGCCCTGCCCGACGGCACCACGGTCGGGCACGCCGGTGAGCTGCACCCGGCCGTACTGACCGCCCTCGAGCTGCCGCCTCGCGCGGTGGCCTTCGAGGTGGACCTCGACCTGCTCATCGCAGCCAGCGGCTCGCCGGTCCGTGCCGAACCGGTCGTGACCTACCCCGTCGCGAAGGAGGACGTCGCTCTCGTCGTGGACGCCGACGTGCCGGCCGCCGACGTGGAGCAGGCGCTTCGGGACGGCGCGGGCGAGCTTCTCGAGGCCATCCGCCTGTTCGACGTGTACACCGGCGAGCAGATCGGGGAGGGCCGCAAGTCCCTGGCGTTCGCGCTGCGGATGCGTGCCCCCGACCGCACGCTGACGGCCGCTGACGCCAACGCCGTCCGGGATGCCGCCGTGGCAGAGGCGGCCCGCCGCACCGGCGCCGAGCTGAGGGCATGACGTCACCCGCCCCGGCGCGAACGGCGCTGGTCACCGGTGCCACCCGAGGCATCGGCCGTCACCTCGCGCTCGGTCTGGCCGGTGCGGGTCTGGACGTCGCCCTGCTCGGTCGCGATGCCGGCGTGCTGGACGAGATGGTCGCCGAGGCGCGGGAGGCCGGCGTTCAGGCGGCCGGGGTGCTCGCCGACGTGACGGACCTGGCCGGGGTTGAGAGGGCTGTGGCCGAGGCGGAGCTCGCGCTCGGGGGCATCGACCTGCTCGTCAACAACGCCGGCCGCATCGAGTCGGCCGAGGTGGCGCCGTGGGAGACCGACCCCGATGAGTGGTGGTCGGTTTTCGAGGTGAACGTGCGCGGCCCGTACAACGTGGCGCGCGCCGTCGTGCCGGGGATGCTTGCTCGCGGCGGCGGCCGCATCGTCGACATCAACTCCGGCTCCGGCCTGCGGGACGGTGACATCTACTCGGCGTACAACGCCAGCAAGGCGGCGCTCTTCCGGATGGGGGCCGGGTTCCATGAGGCCGGCTTCTCCCGCGGCCTGCGGGTGTTCGAGCTCGCCCCCGGTGTCGTCCGCACAGACATGACCGGCTCGATGGGGGTGCACGAGAACCGCACCGAGTGGACCGACCCGTGTGACGTCGTCCAGCTCGTTCTCGCGCTCGCCGGCGGTGAGCTGGACGACTGGTCCGGCCGGTTCATCCGCACCGGCGTCGACGACGTCGAGCGCCTCCGCGCCCTCGGTGCCCGCGGCCTGGACGGCGACGCGCGCCGGCTCCGCCTGCGCCCCTGGGGGCCGGGCGACCCCCTCGCCTGACCCCAATCCCCGCGGCATACATGCATGGTGCTGTATAGTCATGCATCGTGTTCTCCGTTGCAGTCGCCGGCGCGACCGGCTACGCGGGTGGGGAGCTGCTCCGGCTGCTCCATGACCACCCCGACCTGGAGATCGGTGCCGTCACCGCCCACGGCAGCGCCGGGTCGAGGCTCGGTGAGCTGCAGCCCAACCTGGTGCCGCTCGCGGACAAGGTCGTTCTGGCGACGACCCCCGAGAACCTCGCCGCCCACGACGCCGTCGTCCTCGCCCTCCCGCACGGTGCCTCGGCCGCCATCGCCGCGAAGCTGGGGGACGACGTCCTGGTCGTCGACATCGCCGCCGACCACCGGTTGACGGACGCCGACGCCTGGGCCGAGTTCTACGGCGGTGACCACGCCGGGTCCTGGCCGTACGGGCTGCCGGAGCTGCCGCTCGCACGCGGCGGCCGGGCACGTGAGGCCCTCGTCGGCGCCAGGCGGGTCGCCGTGCCGGGCTGCTACCCGACGTCCGTGAGCCTGGCCCTCGCGCCGGGTCTCGCCGAGGGTCTGCTCGAACCCGACGACATCGTCGTCGTCGCCGCGTCCGGCACGTCGGGCGCCGGCAAGGCGGTCAAGCCGCACCTGCTCGGCAGCGAGGTGATGGGCTCGATGTCGCCGTACGGGGTCGGTGGTGTGCACCGGCACACGCCCGAGATCGAGCAGAACCTGACCCTGGCCGCCGGCGAGCCGGTCCGGGTCTCGTTCACGCCGACCCTCGCGCCGATGTCGCGCGGCATCCTCGCCACCGCTACCGCGAAGCTGAAGGCGGACGCCGACCCGGCGGCGGTCCGACAGGCCTGGGAGAAGGCCTACGCCGACGAGCCGTTCGTGCACCTGCTCCCCGAGGGCCAGTGGCCCCGCACGGCAGACACCTTGGGCGCCAACACCGTTCACGTCCAGGTTGCCCACGACGCGCGCTCCGGCCGGGTCATCGCCGTGGCGGCTGTGGACAACCTCACGAAGGGCACCGCGGGCGCGGCGGTGCAGTGCCTCAACATCGCACTGGGCCTTCCGGAGACCACCGGCCTGCCGACGATCGGGGTGGCGCCGTGAGTGTCACTGCGCCGCAAGGCTTTCGGGCATCCGGCGTCACCGCGGGCCTCAAGCCAAGCGGGAAGCCCGACGTCGCGCTCGTCGTCAACGACGGCCCCCTCGCCGCCGCCGCCGCCGTCTACACGTCCAACCGCTGCAAGGCGAACCCGGTCCTGTGGAGCGAGAAGGCGAGCGCCGACGGCACAGTGCGTGCCGTCGTCCTGAACTCCGGCGGAGCCAACTGCTACACCGGCCCGCGGGGCTTCCAGACGACCCACGCCACGGCCGAGCTCGTCGGTGAGCTGATCGGTGTCGGCGCCGGTGACGTCGTCGTCTGCTCCACCGGCCTGATCGGGCTGAAGCTGCCGCGCGAGACCCTGCTAGCCGGCGTCCGTCATGCGGCGGAAGCGTTGTCCCGGGGCGGCGGTGACGACGCCGCCGTGGCCATCATGACGACGGACACGGTGTCGAAGCAGGCTGTCGTCACCCGCGACGGCTGGAGCGTCGGCGGAATGGCGAAGGGCGCGGGGATGCTCGCACCCGCACTCGCCACCATGCTCGTCGTCCTGACCACGGACGCTGCCGTCGACGCGGCGGGCTGCGACACGGCCCTGCGCGCCGCCACCCGCGTCACGTTCGACCGGCTCGACTCCGACGGCTGCCAGTCGACGAACGACACGGTGGTGCTGCTGGCCAGCGGCGCCAGCGGCATCACGCCCGACGCCGCAGACTTCGCCGACGCGGTGCGCGAGGTGTGCCACGACCTCGCCCAGCAGCTGATGCGGGACGCTGAAGGGTCCGAGCACGACATCGCGATCGAGGTCAGGGGAGCGGCCAGCGAGGACGACGCCGTCGAGGTGGGGCGCAGCATCGCCCGGAACAACCTGTTCAAGACAGCGGTGTTCGGGAAGGACCCCAACTGGGGCCGCATCATGGCCGCCGTCGGCACGACCTCCGCGGCCTTCGACCCGGCCGACCTCGACGTGGCCGTCAACGGCGTCTGGGTGGCCCGCGAGGGCCAGCCCGGCGACGACCCGGCGAAGGTCGACCTCAACGGTCGCGACGTCCACGTGATCGTCGACCTCAAGGCCGGGGACCAGGCCGCCACGGTCTGGACCAACGACCTCACCCACGCATACGTCCACGAGAACAGCGCGTACTCGACATGAGCGACCTTCGATGGGGGACTAGCCGCCCCATGCGCCCCGACGACCCGCAGCGCGACGCGGAGCGCGCGGCGGTGCTCCTCGACGCCCTGCCATGGCTCAAGGAGTTCCACGGGCAGATCGTCGTCATCAAGTACGGCGGCAACGCCATGGTCGACGAGGAGCTGAAGCAGGCCTTCGCCGAGGACATGGTGCTGCTGCGCTACGCCGGCATCCGCCCCGTCGTCGTGCACGGCGGGGGCCCCCAGGTGTCCGCGATGCTGGGGCGCCTCGGCATCGAGTCGGAGTTCCGTGGTGGCCTGCGTGTCACGACCGAGGAGTCCGTCGAGGTCGTGCGGATGGTGCTGGTCGGCCAAGTCGGGCGAGAGCTCGTCGGTCTGATCAACTCCCACGGCCCGCACGCGGTCGGGCTCTCTGGCGAGGACGCCGGCCTCTTCCGTGCCGAACGCACCGGCCCGGTGATCGACGGGGAGCGGTTCGACATCGGCCTCGTCGGCGACGTCGTCCAGGTCAACCCCGACGCCGTGCTCGACCTCGTCCACGCGGGCCGCATCCCCGTCGTGTCGTCGGTCGCACCGGACGCCGAGGGGCGGGTGCTCAACGTCAACGCCGACACGGCGGCCGCTGCGCTGGCGGTTGCGCTCGACGCGGTGAAGCTCGTCGTCCTCACCGACGTCGAGGGCCTCTACGCCGACTGGCCCGACCGGGCCTCCCTGGTGCAGCAGATCAATACCGACGAGCTGGAGGCCGTGATGCCGCAGATCGACTCCGGGATGCGACCGAAGATGGAGGCGTGCCTGCGGGCCGTGCGTGGCGGCGTCCACAGGGCCACGGTCGTCGACGGCCGGCTGCCGCACGCACTGGCCCTGGAGATGCTGACCAGCGAGGGCACGGGAACGATGGTGACTCCGTGACTGACGTCATGAACCGCTACAGCAAGGCCCTGATGGGCACCTACGGGCAGCCGCAACGCGTCCTGGCCCGAGGCGAGGGCTGCTACGTCTGGGACGACGAGGGCAACCGCTACCTCGACCTGCTCGCCGGCATCGCCGTGAACGCTCTCGGGCACGCCAATCCGGCTCTCGTCCAAGCCGTTTCGTCACAGCTCACGACGCTGGGGCACACCTCCAACTTCTTCACCACCGAGCTGTCGGTGAAGCTGGCCGAAGAGGTCCTGCGCATCAGCGGCGCCCCGGCCGGCTCGAAGGTCTTCTTCTGCAACTCCGGCGCCGAGGCGGTCGAGGCGGCCATCAAGGTCACCAGGCGCACCGGCCGGCAGCGGATCGTCGCTCTCGAGGGCGCCTTCCACGGCCGGACCATGGGAGCCCTCGCCCTCACCCACAAGCAGGCCTACCGCGAGCCGTTCGAGCCGCTCACCCCGGGCGTGACACACGTGCCGTTCGGTGACGTCGGCGCGCTCGCCGCAGCCGTTGACAACACCGTCGCGGCCGTCTTCATCGAGCCGATCCAGGGCGAGGGTGGCGTCCGGCCGCTTCCACCCGGCTACCTCGCCGCCGCGCGTCGCATCACCCGTGACGCGGGCGCGTTGCTCGTGCTGGACGAGATCCAGACCGGCATCGGCCGCACGGGGACCTGGCTGGCCCACCAGCGTCCCGAGATCGGCAGCGAGGACCCGGACGACGTTCCACCGGATCTCGTCACCCTCGCCAAGGGCTTGGGGGGCGGCCTGCCGATCGGCGCCGTGGTCGCCTTCGGCGAACACGTCGCCGGCCTGCTCGGGGCCGGCCAGCACGGCACGACCTTCGGTGGCAACCCGGTCAGCTCTGCCGCCGGCCTCGCCACGATCGGCGAGATCGACTGCACCGGCCTGCTGCAGCACGTGCGCGAGCTGGGCGAGCAGTGGGCGGCGGACCTCGCGGCCGTCGACCACCCGCGCCTGGGCGGCGTGCGCGGCCTCGGCCTGCTGCTCGCCATCCAGCTCACCCAGCCGGTGGCGGCTGACGTCGCCAAGGCCGCGCTGGACGCCGGGTTCATCGTCAACGCGGTCGCACCCGACGCCGTGCGGCTCGCGCCACCGCTGGTGCTGTCCAAGGAGCAGGCCGACACCTTCACGCTGGCCCTCCCGGGGCTGCTCGACACCGCCACCAAGGCTGCGGAGGAGAAGTGATGGGCACACACGAGATCCGCCACTTCCTTCGGGACGACGACCTGGCGCCCGAGGAGCAGGCCGAGGTGCTGCGGCTCGCCATGCGCGCGAAGCAGGACTGGTTCGCCCTTCGCACCCTCGACGGGCCGCGCTCGGTCGCGCTGATCTTCGACAAGCCGTCCACGCGTACGCGGATCTCCTTCAGCGTCGGTGTCGCCGAGCTCGGTGGCTATCCGCTGGTCATCGACGCGCAGACCACGCAGATGGGCCGGGGTGAGCCGATCGAGGACACCACCCGGGTCCTGGACCGTCAGGTCGCGGCCATCGTCTGGCGGACCTTCGCTCAGTCGCGCATCGACGCGATGGCTTCTGTCTCAACGGTTCCCGTGGTCAACGCCCTGACGGACCTGCTGCACCCCTGCCAGGTCCTAGCCGATCTGCAGACCATCGCCGAGCGCCGCGGGGGAGTGGACCGCCTGCCGCGGACGACGCTCACCTACCTGGGCGACGGCGCCAACAACATGGCCAACTCCTACGCCCTCGGCGGTGCCACCGCCGGCCTGCACGTACGCATCGCGACACCCGAGCAGTACCGGCCGGACGAGCGGATCCTGGACGCCGCCACGCACGTTGCCGCGCGGACCGGCGGTTCCGTGACGGTGCTGCACGACGCCGCCAAGGCGGTCGATGGCGCCGACGTGCTGGCCACCGACACGTGGGTGTCGATGGGCCAGGAGGCGGAGGCGGACCAGCGGGGTTCGAAGGCGAGCCCGTTCGCCCCCTTCACGGTGGACGCGGCGGCGCTCGACCGCGCCGCCGACGACGCGATCGTCCTGCACTGCCTGCCCGCCTACCGAGGCAAGGAGATCTCCGCGGAGGTGATCGACGGTCCCGCGTCGGCGGTGTGGGACGAGGCGGAGAACCGGCTGCATGCCCAGAAGGCCCTGCTGGCATGGCTTCTCGACCCGAGTCTTCGGGGCGGGTCGTGAGCGCGCCGCCACAGGCCCAGCTGCGGCCGGGCACCAAGACCGCGCGGCACGCACGGATCCGTCAGGTGCTGCGCTCGGGCCCGGTCCGGTCCCAGACCGAGCTGGCCGACCTCCTGGCCGAGGACGGCGTGGTGGTCACCCAGGCGACCCTGTCCCGGGACCTCGTGGAGCTCGGCGCCGCGAAGGTGCGCGATCCCGAGCACGGGCTCGTCTACGCGGTGCCGGGGGAGGGTGCCGACCGGTCCCTGCAGGCGGCGGTGGCCCCCGAGGTCCTCGATGCAAAGCTCGCCCGACTGTGTGAGGAGCTGCTGGTCACCGCAGACGCGTCCGCGAACCTCGTCGTGCTTCGGACCCCGCCGGGTGCCGCACAGTTCCTCGCCTCTGCGATCGACCACTCCGTCCTGCCCCAGGTACTCGGGACGATCGCCGGCGACGACACGGTGCTGGTGATCGCCAGGGCGCCGGACGGAGGCGCGGCCCTCGCGGAACGCTTCCTCGAGCTCGCCAACCCCATGACCTCAACCGGAACTGCATCAGAGCAAGGAGCAACCTCATGACCGACCGCGTAGTCCTCGCCTACTCCGGGGGACTCGACACCTCCGTGGCCATCGGGTGGATCGCCGAGCGCACCGGTGCCGAGGTCGTCGCCGTGGCGGTCGACGTCGGCCAGGGCGGCGAGGACCTCGAGACGATCCGGCAGCGGGCCCTCGCCTGCGGTGCCGTGGAGGCGTACGTCGCCGACGCCCGCGACGAGTTCGCCGAGCAGTACTGCCTGCCGGCCCTGAAGAGCAACGCCCTGTACATGGAGCGCTACCCGCTCGTGTCGGCCCTGTCCCGCCCGGTCATCGTCAAGCACCTGGTGGCGGCCGCCCGTGAGCACGACGCCTCTGTCGTGGCGCACGGCTGCACCGGCAAGGGCAACGACCAGGTCCGGTTCGAGGTCGGCATCCAGGCGCTCGCACCCGACCTTTCCTGCATCGCCCCCGTGCGCGACCTCGCGCTCACCCGCGACAAGGCGATCGAGTTCGCCGAGGCCCACAAGCTTCCGATCGAGACGACGAAGAAGAACCCGTTCTCCATCGACCAGAACGTCTGGGGCCGCGCGGTGGAGACCGGCTTTCTCGAGGACATCTGGAACGCCCCCACCAAGGACGTCTACAGCTACACCGACGACCCGACCCACCCGCCCGTGGAGGACGAGCTCGTCATCACCTTCGACAAGGGTGTGCCGGTGGCCATCGACGGTGAGCCGGTCACGATGCTCGAGGCGATCGTGGAGATGAACCGCCGTGCGGGCCGGCAGGGCGTCGGGCGCATCGACCTCGTCGAGGACCGCTTGGTCGGCATCAAGAGCCGCGAGGTCTACGAGGCACCCGGCGCCATCGCGCTGATCACCGCCCACCAGGAGCTCGAGAACGTCACCATCGAGCGGGACCTCGCCCGGTTCAAGCGGCAGGTCGAGCAGCGGTGGACCGAGCTCGTCTACGACGGCCTGTGGTTCTCCCCGCTGAAGCGTGCCCTGGACAGCTTCATCGCCGACAGCCAGCAGCACGTCAGCGGCGACATCCGGATGATCCTGCACGGCGGCCGCGCCGTCGTCACCGGCCGGCGCAGCAACGAGAGCCTCTACGACTTCGCCATGGCCACCTACGACAGCGGCGACATGTTCGACCAGTCCCTCGCCAAGGGCTTCGTCGACCTGTGGGGCCTGCCGTCGAAGATGGCCTCCGCCCGGGACCTCCGCGTCGCCAATGGGTGACACCCTCAGCCTCT
The DNA here is from genome assembly GCA_030149025.1 of Actinomycetales bacterium. GTDB lineage: Bacteria > Actinomycetota > Actinomycetes > Actinomycetales > BWSM-131 > BWSM-131. The sequence goes on from JASBSH010000247.1 coordinate 13,536, forward strand.
GGGGCGGCCGGTTCTCCGGCGCCCCGGCCGACGCGTTGGCCGAGCTGAGCCGGAGCACGCACTTCGACTGGCGGCTCGCCCGGTACGACATCGCCGGCTCCCGCGCGCACGCCAAGGTCCTGCACGCGGCGGGCCTGTTGGACGACGACGCGCTGGCCGGAATGCTCGCGGCGCTGGACGCCCTGGACGCCGATGTGGCGTCCGGGGCGTTCACCCCGCAGCCGCAGGACGAGGACGTCCACACCGCCCTGGAGCGTGGGCTGATCGAGCGCGCGGGCCCCGAGCTGGGCGGACGCCTGCGGGCGGGCCGCTCCCGGAACGACCAGATCGCCACGCTGGTGCGGATGTACCTGCGCGAGCAGGCTCGCGCCATCGTCGACGAGGTGCTGCGGGTCGTGGAGGCGCTCGCCGACCAGGCTGCCGCGCATCCGGACGCCGCCATGCCGGGCCGTACCCACCTGCAGCACGCGCAGCCGGTCCTTCTCGCGCACCACCTGCTCGCCCACGCCTGGCCGTTGCTGCGCGACGTGCAGCGCCTGCGCGACTGGGACGCGCGGGCCGCCTTGTCGCCGTACGGGTCAGGTGCCCTCGCCGGGTCCTCACTGGGTCTGGACCCAGCCGCCGTGGCGAGCGAGCTCGGCTTCGACGGCCCGGTACAGAACTCGATCGACGGGACGGCGGCACGCGACGTCGTCGCGGAGTTCGCCTTCGTGACCGCGATGATCGGCGTCGACCTGTCCCGGCTCGCGGAGGAGGTGATCCTCTGGGCGACGAAGGAGTTCTCGTTCGTCACCCTGGACGACGCCTTCTCCACTGGGTCCTCGATCATGCCGCAGAAGAAGAACCCCGACGTGGCCGAGCTGGCGCGGGGCAAGGCGGGTCGTCTCATCGGTGACCTCGCGGGACTGCTCGCGACCCTCAAGGGCCTCCCCCTCGCCTACAACCGGGACCTGCAGGAGGACAAGGAGCCCGTCTTCGACGCCGTAGACACCCTCCTCGTTCTCCTACCCGCGATGAGCGGCATGGTCGCCACCCTGAGGTTCCACACCGAGCGGATGGCCGAGCTGGCCCCCCAGGGGTTCGCCCTCGCCACGGACGTCGCCGAGTGGCTCGTCCGGCAGGGCGTCCCGTTCCGCGATGCGCACGAGATCGCAGGG
>JASBSH010000268.1 GCA_030149025.1 Actinomycetales bacterium
TCGCCGCGCACCGTGACGGTGCTGGCCGAGGAGCTCCCCGACGATGCCATCGCCACCGTGCTCACGCAGCTCGTGTTCGAGCGGGGGAGCGACGGGACCTGGTCGGTCTCCGTAGCGCGGCGCGCCCTGCTGTGCCGGCGCGGCGACGTGACGGACCGCTACATCGCAGGTCCGTGCCCCTGAGGTCGGTGTCGACGGTGTATCGGACCCATGCCGGCGAGAGCCCGGACGCCGTGGTCGGGCATCGGGACCCTCGCCGGCAGCCGGGTCACGTCAGGGGCCGTCGGTCGTCGGGGGGCCGTCGTCCCGGAAGAGCAGCGTACCGATGACGCCGTCGACCCCGTAGACGAGCCCGAGGCGTCCCGCCACGAAGGTGAAGCTGTCGACCGCGCCGAGCTTCGCCAGGTACTCGTCCTCCTGGGCCAGCACCAGCGGATCGCAGGCCATGCGCGTGCTCATCAGCGGCCCGACCTGCAGGTTGGTGCGGTCCGGGTTGAGGAACGCCCCCTGGTAGCGGTTGCAGCCGGCGCTGCCAAGGATCCTCTCACCCTCGACTGCCAGCGTGACAGTGGGCTCGGGTAGAGCAGGATCCCCGCCGGTCAGCGACTCCAGGACCCAGCGGGTCCCTTCCAGGTCGGCACTCGAGACCTGCCCCAGCTCCTCCCGGGACAGCTCGGCGAGGTCGCCACCCTGGAGCTCGAAGACCTGGCGGACCTTCATCGTCTTGCAGCAGGCGGCATCGCCGGGGCCCTCCTGGAGCGAACGGAGGACGATCCTCCCGTCGACGATCTCGAGCGAGCGCACCGGGACGCGGTCCTCGATCCAGCGGGTCGCGACGTTGACGATCTCGCCTCCGCGGTCCATCAGCACGGCGAGGTAGAGGAAGTGGCCGGTCCCCCCGCCGGTCTCTTCCAGCCCCACGACCGCATCCTCGACGCCGTCGCCGTTCAGGTCGCCGAGCCGGAGCAGGGGCGCGATCAGCGTCACGATCGGCCGGGTGAAGCCGCCCGGCTCGTAGGGCTTGCCTTCCCAGTGACCGGCCATGAGGGTGATGGGCTGGTCGTAGATGCCTTGGTAGGTGGCGTCGCCGGCGTCGGTGACGGTGATGCCGGGGGCCGGTTGGGCCGTCGCGATCGTGCCGAGCAGGACCAGGGCGGCGACGATCGTCCTCATGTGGACCCCCTTCCCGACCCGCGCGATGGTGCACGGGGCCGGCGACCCCCTCCTGGCAGGGGGTGCGCCGGCGCGTTGCCTCGCGCTTCGGCCGAGGCGGGCCATGGATCAGCGCGGAATCTGCCCACGGAGCTCCAGGCCGGGGCAACCGACCTGGTCGCAGGCGCGGCTGCCGCGGGCCACCACGCGTCCATCGCGGAGGGCCTCATAGCTGATCGTCACCGTGCCGCCACGAGCGGCGCTGGCGGCGACGTTCAGGTAGATGGAGTCGCCGGGGGAGGCTCGGACCGTCGCCGCCCACGGCAGGGCGCTGGTGTCAACGGTGCGCGACGTCCCGCCCACCTGGTACTCGACGCGCTGCAGGCTGACCTCCGCCCCGGCGGCGTCGACGCGGAGCTGGACCTCGACCGCAGGGACGGCGGACGTCGAGGCTCCGGAGCCGCTCGTCTCGACGCCGATGACGCACGAGCTCAAGCCGAGCGCGAGGGCGACGGCGGCGACGAACGACGATGGACGCAGGAATCCGATGTGCTTCATCGTCTTGCTCCTTCGTTAGTCGGTCCCGAGCCCCGTGACGACGGCGCTCGTGGAGAGGGTG
>JASBSH010000279.1 GCA_030149025.1 Actinomycetales bacterium
TCCCACAGCGCCAGCGACTCCTCCAGCGTCACGCCACCGGTCCCCAGGCGCTGCAGCACCGACAGCAGCTCGTCGCGCGCCTGCTCGTAGGAGAGCTGAGCCACGCGCTCGGCCTCCTGGCTGGGCGCCGGGGCGTCGGCATTCTGTTGGTCATCGCCGGTCACGCCGCTCACGCTAGTGACCCGGTCGGACAGCGGTCACCCGCGCGCCAAGCTCGCCGCTGGCCAGCCGGATGCGCAGCTCCGCGTCCTGCTCGGTCTGCTCCGCCGAACGGACCACCTAACCGTCGGCCTTCTGCACCACCGCGTAGCCGCGTTCGAGGGTCGAGGCCGGGGACAGGGCCCGGACCCTGGAGCGCAGGTGCTGCAGGTCGTCGCTCGCCCGGTCGATCCGGACGGCGAGTGCCCGGCGAAGGCGCTCGCGTGCGGCGTCGACAGCCTGGGTCTGCTGCTCGATGAGCAGGGTCGCCCGAGCGAGCACGGGCCGGGCTAGCAGGACGTCGAGCCGGTGCTGTTCGGCGTCGAGACGTCCCGCCACGAGCCGACGGAGCCTCGCGAGCGCTCCTCGCAGCCCGGTCAGCTCCTCGGCGACGGCCGGCACGACCCGCCGGCCGGCGTCCGTGGGTGTGGACACCCGCACGTCGGCCACCAGGTCGAGCAACGGTGAGTCGACCTCGTGCCCGATGGCGCTGACGACTGGTGTGCGACAGGCCGCGACGGCGCGCAGGAGCGTCTCGTTGCTGAAGGGCAGCAGGTCCTCCAGCGACCCACCACCCCGGGCGATGACGATCACGTCGACGTCCGTGACGGCGTCCAGCTCCCGGACCGCCGCCGTCACGGCCTCGACCGCACCGACGCCCTGGACGACGACCTGCCGCGTCTCGAACCGGACCCCCGGCCACCGGTGCCGCGCCGTCGTCACCACGTCGTGCTCCGCCGCGCTGGCGCGGCCGCAGACCAGCCCGACGGCGCGGGGCAGGAAGGGCAGCGGCCGCTTCCGCGCGGGGTCGAAGAGCCCCTCGGCCCCGAGCACGCGCTTGAGGTGCTCGATGCGCGCGAGCAGCTCGCCCACCCCGACCGGCCGGATGTCGACGGCGTTCAGCTGCAGGCTGCCGCGCTTGGTCCAGAACTCCGGCTTCGCCCGGACGACGACACGCATCCCGTCGTGGACGGCGTCACCCAGCCCCGCCAGCACCCGCACGTGACAGGCGACCGGCAGCGACATGTCCACGTCTGGGTCACGCAGGGTGCAGAACGCGGTGCTGGCACCCGGCCGTCGCTTGACGTCGACCAGCTGACCCTCCACCCAGACCGGCGGCATCCTGGCCACGTAGTCGCTGATCTTCATGGTGAGCACGCGTACGGGCCACGGCTCGGTCGCCGTGGTGTCCGCGGCCGTCGCCGGAAGGGTTCGCCGCGAGGGTTGGGGCTCGCTCACGGGTCGAACCTACGATGGAGGGGTGACTACTCGAACGGACCGACCCGCCCAGACGCCGATCAGCAGCCCCTCGAGCACTGCCGACCGGCCCCCGCGGCGGTCCGCCGATGGAAAGCGCGTGCTGCTCGCCGCGCCCCGCGGCTACTGCGCCGGTGTGGACCGGGCCGTGGTCGCGGTGGAGAAGGCGCTCGAGCACTACGGCGCGCCGGTGTACGTGCGCAAGGAGATCGTGCACAACAAGTACGTGGTGCAGACCCTCAGCGAGCGAGGTGCCGTGTTCGTCGACGAGACGGACCAGGTACCCGAAGGAGCGCGGGTGATCTTCTCCGCCCACGGGGTGTCGCCCGCGGTCCACGCCCAGGCCTCGGCCCGTCAGCTGCAGACCATCGACGCCACCTGCCCGCTGGTGACGAAGGTGCACAAGGAGGCCATCCGGTTCGCCCGTGACGACTACGACATCCTGCTCATCGGCCACGAGGGCCACGAGGAGGTCGAGGGCACCGCCGGTGAGGCGCCGGAGCACGTGCAGCTCGTCGACGGCCCCGACGCTGTGGACTCGGTGACCGTGCGCGACCCGTCCAAGGTGGTGTGGCTGTCCCAGACCACCCTCAGCGTCGACGAGACGATGGAGACGGTGCGCCGGCTGCGCGAGCGGTTCCCGCAGCTGCAGGACCCGCCGAGCGACGACATCTGCTACGCCACCCAGAACCGCCAGGTCGCGGTCAAGAAGATCGCCCCCCAGGTGGACCTGATGATCGTTGTCGGGTCCGCGAACTCGTCCAACTCCGTCCGGCTGGTCGAGGTGGCGCTGGAGAACGGCGCCGGTGCCGCTAACCGCGTCGACATGGCGTCCGAAATCTCGGAGGAGTGGCTGGACGGCGTCAGCTCCGTCGGCGTCACGTCCGGGGCTTCGGTACCCGAGATCCTCGTGCAGGACGTGCTGCAGTGGCTCGCCGAGCGCGGCTACGGCGACGTGGAGGAGGTCCGCACCGCGGAGGAGGACCTGTTGTTCTCGTTGCCGCGCGAGCTGCGCAAGGACCTCCAGGCGCCTCGCCGCTGAACGCCACCAACTTGTGATCTTGCACTTGCGCAGATCCGGGACCCACCGGGGGCGTCCCCAACTCGTCATGACCGCCCCGGTGGCGGCGTCCGGCGCGAAAGCCGCCACCCTGGCAGTCATGAGCCGTCCGGCGCCGCAGTGGCCATCTGCGCAACTGCAAGATCACGGGAAGCTGTATCGGTCAGCTGGCTCGGTCGATCAGCTCAGCGGCGGTCAGCGGTCGTGGGGCTGACTCGATCGGGGCGAGGCCGGGGAGCAGGTCGTCGGTGACCTCGAGGTCGTGCATGCGGCGAGCGGTGACGAGCACCCGTCGCTCGAGGCTGCCCACCATCGCGTTGTAGTCCTCGACGGCGCGGTGCAACGCCCGACCCAGGCGCTCGACGTGCCCGCCGAGCCCGCCGAGGCGCCGGTACAGCTCCCGGCCCACGTCGAACAGCTCCCTGGCGTTGCCCGCGAGCGCATCCTGCTGCCAGGTCAGCGCGACCGTCCGAAGCATCGTCAGCAGCGTCGTCGGAGTTGCAAGGACGACCTTGCGCGCCATCGCGTGCTCGATCAGCGACGGGTCCGCCTCGCAGGCGGCCGCGAGGAACGACTCGCCGGGCACGAAGCAGACGACGAGCTCCGGAGCCGGGTCGAACGCCGTCCAGTACTGCTTGGCGGCCAGTGCGTCCACGTGCTGGCGCAGTGCGGCGGCGTGCTGCCGACGGGCACCGGCCTGCCGCTCGGCCGCGAAGGCCGCGTCCTCGCCGTCCAGGATGCCCTGTGAGGCGTCGAGGAAGGCCGCGAGCGGTGCCTTGGCGTCCACGACGACGTGCTTGCCGCCGGGTAGCTGGACCACCGCGTCCGGCCTGACCTGCCGGCCGTCGGCGTTGGTGCCGGTCACCTGCGTCGAGAAGTCGACCCGGTTCAGCATGCCCGCGTGCTCGACGACCCGCCTCAGCTGCACCTCCCCCCACGCGCCGCGCGCGTTGGGGGATCGCAGGGCCCCGGCGAGGGCAGCCGTTTGCGCCCTGAGCGCCTCACCTGAGCTCTGCACCGCCGTCAGCTGCTCGTCCAGCCGCGCGAACTGATCGATCCGGTCTCGCTCCAGCGCCCCGACCTGCCGCTCCACCCGGGCGAGCGTGGAGCTGAGGGGCGCGAGAGCCAGCGCGAGGTGGTTGTCGTCGTCCAGCCCTGCGGACCTGCTTCTGGCGACCCACCGGGCGCCCGTGGCGCCGAGCACACCCCCGAGCAGCAGGCCGACCACTCCAGCCGCGAGCACCGCCGTCCACATGTCCATGATCGCAGCGTGCCAGCGACCGGTGACAGTCCTGTCCGACACCCAGGTGCGCGCTTCAGGGAGGATGGGGCCGTGACACAGAACCGGTGGCTGGCGGAGACCGGCGGCACGCGTGGCCGCGAGTACGCGGCGCGTTTCGACGCGCTCGAGGCGAGCGGGGCCGACGTCCATGGGGAGGCGCACTTCGTCGACTCCCTGCTGGAGCGAGGCAGTCGCGTGGTCGACGGCGGGTGCGGCACCGGGCGCGTGGGGCGTGAGCTGGTGCGGCGTGGCCACTTGGTGGTCGGCGTCGACGTCGACGAGTCGATGCTCGCCGTCGCCCGCGAGCGGGACCCGGCGACCACCTGGCTGTTCGCCGACCTCCTCGACGTGGACGTCGACGACGTCGGCGGGCCCGTCGACTGCGTCGTCCTCGCGGGGAACGTGATCGTCTACCTGACGCCGGGAACCGAACCGGACGTCGTCACGCACGTCGCGAGCTGGCTCGCCGCGGGCGGGCTGCTCGTGGTGGGCTTCGC
>JASBSH010000298.1 GCA_030149025.1 Actinomycetales bacterium
GACGATGGGATCCTCGTCGCGCCACCGGGGGCTGGCAAGACCGTCATGGCATGCGCGATCATCGCCGAACGTGCGGTATCTACGCTCGTGCTGGTGGACCGCAAGGCACTCGCCGATCAGTGGCGCACTCGCATCACTGAACTGCTCGGCACCAAGCCCGGGCAGTTCGGCGGCGGGCGCACCAAACTCACCGGTGAAGTCGACATCGCGATGCTGCCTACCCTCGCACGGCGTACAGACGTCGCCGAACTGGCCAGCGGATACGGCCAGGTGATCGTCGACGAATGCCACCACCTCGCGGCGAGCGCCTACGACCACAGCGTCAAGCAGATCCGCGCACAACTGTGGCTCGGCTTGACTGCGACGCCACGACGACGCGACGGCCTCGACGACCTCGTCCGGTGGCAGCTCGGTCCCGTTCGCCACACCGTCACCGACACAGACACCGGCACCCTGGACGACCTGGCCGCCGACACCTCCGGACCGGCACGCGAACTCCACCTGCACCACACCGCATTCAGTTACAGCGGCACGGCCGACCCCACCGCTCCAGGGGGCATGGCCGAGATCTACCGAACGATGGTCTCCGACCAGACGCGCAACGAGAGAATCGTCGACGACGTCCGCGCGGCGCTGGCCCGTCGACGAAACTGCCTTGTCCTCACCAGGCGCACCGCCCACCTGGAGGCCCTCGTCACCATGCTCGCAGCCTGCGGGCACCACGCCGTCGTGTTCCGCGGAGGCATCTCGACCGCTGCACGACGCGAGGCGATGAACCGACTCTCGACAGCGGCACCGGGCGACGGCATCCTTGCGGTCGGCACGGTTCCCTATATCGGAGAGGGCTTCGACGCCCCGGCAATGGACACGCTCTTCCTTGCCTCCCCGATCTCTTTCGAAGGACTCCTAGTCCAGTGCGCCGGGCGCGTGCTGCGAGCCTGCCCCGGCAAGAATGTCGCCGAGGTCCACGACTATCACGACCCAGCCACGCCGGCGCTCGCGGTCTCGCTCCAACGGCGAATGCCCGGCTACCGCACGCTCGGATTCACCACCATGTAGCTGGCAGGCAGCGAGCGACGCCAGGCCGATCACGTCGCGCGACACCGGGCGCAGTGACAAGCACCAGCAAGTACGACGCGGCGGCCGGGAAGATCGCGCGGCGCGAGTGCGCCGAGCACTGCCGGACAGTCCAGGCGCACCCGCCGTCGACCGTCGAGCAGGTGGCACGCAGCCTCACGTTCCACGACTGCCCGACCCTGAGCGACCGACCTCTGGCGAGCATCCTGCCCTCGGATCTGAAGGGTCTGGTGGCCACGGTCTTGCTCACGCTGGCGCCCGCGACGGTAAGCGTGATCTACCGGCACCTGTCAGCAGTGCTCAAGGCCACGGTCGGTGACTGCCGGATCGACTTCCTGCTCCGCCAAGTCGTCGTCGACGCGTTGGCGGCCCACCTTGCGGCCCTCCCGCCCGGACGCCGGACTGCCTGGTGTTCACGACCGCCTCCGGGAGGCCGGTCCGACGCTCCGACTGGGGCGACGTGAGGCGTCCGGCCGTGGCCTCGGTGGGCCTGCCGGGATTTGGGCTCCGCGGCTCGGGCACAAGTCGCCGACCGAGACGCTGGACAACTACAGCCACCTGTGGCCGAACTCTGACGACCGCACCAGGGAGGCTATCGACGGCGTGCTCGGCGTTCGCTCGCTCGCCGCTCGTGTGTACCCTGTATGGATTGAGACGAAGTCGTGAAAACATCATCCCTGCTATTAAGCCAAAATG
>JASBSH010000301.1 GCA_030149025.1 Actinomycetales bacterium
CACGATGGCCATCGCCCCGAACAGCAGGAACGACGCGAAACCGGAGAGCATGGCCACGCCCAGCGTCTGCACCTGGCCGACGAGCAGTGCCCCGACGACCGCTCCGCGGAGCGAGCCGAGCCCGCCGATCACGACGATCACCAGCGCCAGTAGCAGGATCGTGTCGTCGAGTCCGGGTTGGGCTCCGAGCACCGGTGCCGCCATCAGGCCGCCGACGGCGGCGAGGGCCGCACCGGCCCCGAAGACGGCCCCCATGACGAGGCGCGTGCGGATCCCGATGGCCTCGACCATGTCCCGGTCAGCGACCGTCGCGCGGACGACGGCCCCGGCCCGGGTGCGCTCCAGGACGACGTACAGCACGAGCGCCACGAGAACTCCGACACCGACCATCACCAGTCGATAAACGGGATACGGGTTACCGAGCACCGAGACGGTCCCGGCGAGGGCCTGCGGGGGCGCCACGGACTCGACGTCCGAGCCGAAGATCTCCCGCAGGACATCGCCGGCGATGAGCGCCACACCGAGCGTGAGCAGCGCCTGTCTCAGGTGGTTGCTCAATGACGACGTCATCGCCGCGAGGACCGCCCCCGCCACCAGGCCGATGGCCGCGGCGGCGAGGACGGTCGCGAGGAACATGGCGATCGATGTCTGGCCGCTGAGCATCGCGACCCCGACATAGGCACCGGTCAGGGAGACCGCGCCGTGCGCGAGGTTGAGCACGTCCATGGTTCCGAAGACCAGGGACAGGCCGACTGCGATGAGGAACAGGACGGCGGCCAGGGCAAGGCCGTTCAGCATCGTCGTGGCGTTGGCGTCGAGCCATGTGACCACGAGCGCCTCCTTCGTAGGGGGATCGGTCGCCTTACGCGGACAGCCGCTGACAGCGACTGCTTCTGAGTCGACCACTTGATGAGTCGACCACTCGGTGATTCGACCACTCGGTGATTCGACTACTTGGTGAGTCGGCTACTTGGTGAGTTCGCGGATCACCACGTTGCTGAAGCCGCCGTCCGTCTTCTGGACCTCACGAAGGTAGTACGGCTGCTCCGGATCGTGCTTGTCGTTGAACCGCCAGGTGCCACGGGGACTGTCGATGTCACCGACGTTGCTCAGCGCCTTGCCGATGCCCGGGCCGTCGACGGTCTCGGCTGAGCCGATCGCCTTGTCGAGCACCGCTGCCGCGTCGTACGCCTGCACCGCGTAGGTGGTCGGCAGCTCGTTGTAGGCCTCCTGGTAGGCCTTCACGAACTCGGCGTTGGTGTCGTTCTCGACCGCGTCGCTGTAGTGCAGTGCCGTCTTGGTGCCCACCGCGGCCTCGCCCTGCGCGTCCAGAACGCCGCCCTCGGTGAGGAAACCGGTGCCGTACAGCGGCGTGGTCTTGCTCAGGCCGAACTGGTTGTACTGCTTGACGAAGTTCACCGCCTCGGAGCCTGCGTAGAACGAGAACACGGCCTTGGCGCCGGAGTTGCGGATCTCGTTGAGGTACGGCTGCCAGTCGCTCGTCGTGCCGAACGGCGTGTAGGTCTCCCCGGCGATCTTGCCGCCGGCGGCCTCGAACGACTTCTTGAAGCCGGCGATCTGCTCCTGACCCGCGGCGTAGTCGGCGGTGATGATGTAGACCTCGCCGTCGCCGACCTCCTCGGCCACGGCCTTGCCGATCGACTCCCCGACGCCACCGTTGGTGAACGACGTACGCCAGATGTACGGCGAAGCGTCCTTGGTGATGTCGTCAGCACCCGCGTTGGCGATGATCAGTGGCACCTCGGAGCTGACGAACGTGTCCTTGAGGCCGAGGGCGGTGGCCGAGTTCACGATCCCGACCACGGCTGAGACCTGGTCACCCGTGACGAGCTTCGTCGTGGCCGGCACACCGGCCTGGGGGCCTTCGCCCTCGTCCGCCTTGACCACCGTCACGTTGCGGCCGCCCAGCTTGTTGTCGCGCTGCTTCAGGTACAGCTCGAAGCCCTGCGTCATGTCCTCACCGAGCGGGGCGTAGACGCCGGAGAGCGGAACGGACAGGCCGATCTTGACGGGCGTCGAGTCGTCACCGTTCGCATCTGCTCCGCCACCGGACGACAGGCTGCCGCCACCGCAGGCGGCGACGAGGCTGATGGCAAGGAGAGCGGGCAGGAAGGCGGCGCGACGCGCGCCGCGGGACAGGGACGGTGGCATGGGTCCTCCATGTGATGTGGGTCTCTAGGACTGGGGACTAGGGGAAAAGGTCCTACATCGGCGCTCTGACGTCAAGGATTTGTAGAACTTCGGCGGTCACGATTCGAGAACGCCGGACAACGCCGGACTACACGACCGACCCTTCGGCCGCCATCCGGTTGGCGATGTCCGCGCGAAGGGCCTTCTTGTCGATCTTGCCGACCTTGGTGGTCGCGATCTCCTCGACGACGACGAGCCGTTCCGGGATCTTGTACGTGGCGACGCCGTCCGCCTCCATGAAGGCCCGGATCGCCTCCAACGTCGGCCGGTGGCCGGGACGCGGCACGACGTAGACGCAGACCCGCTCGCCCAGCCGGGGGTCGGGCATCGCCACAGCGGCGACCTGCGCCACGGAGGGCATCCGGTACAGCAGGTTCTCGACCTCCTCGGCGGAGATCTTCTCGCCACCCCGGTTGATCATGTCCTTGTCGCGGCCCTCGACGATGAGGTTGCCGCTGACGGGGTCCAGTCGGCAGATGTCGCCGCTGCGGTACCAGCCGTCCGCCGTGAAGGCCTTGGCGTTCTGCTCGTCGGCGCGGTAGTAGCCGCGCGGCGTGTACGGCCCGCGGGTCAGGAGCGATCCCGGCTGGCCTTCCGCCACCGGCTGGTCGAGCTCGTCGACGAGCATGACCTCGTCGCCGTCGGACATCGGCCGCCCCTGGGTGGTCGCGGCGACCTCGTCGCTCTCGTCGAGCCGTGTGTAGTTGAGCAGCCCCTCGGCCATCCCGAACACCTGCTGGAGCTTGCATCCCAGCGCCTTCGGGATCCTCCTGCCGACCTCGTCGGCCAGTCGGGCCCCGCCGACCTGCAGGACGCGCAGGCTCGCGATGTCCTCCGACGGGTTCTGCTGCTGATGGTCCAGCCAGCGCTGCGCCACGGCGGGCACCACGGCTGCGTGCGTCACCTGCTCCTGCTTGATCCAGGCGAACGCGCGCACCGGCTCGGATGACGGCAGCATCACGACCCGCCCACCGACCATGAGGGTCCCCAGGATGCCGGGGCACGCGAGCGGGAAGTTGTGGCTGGCCGGCAGCGTCCCCAGGTAGACGGTCGAGGAGTCGAAACCGCACACCTGACCGCTTCGCTTCGCGTTGTACGCGTAGTCGTCGTGCGTGCGCGCGATCAGCTTCGGCAGCCCGGTCGTACCGCCCGACAGCAGGAACACCGCGACGGAGCGGCTGTCGGGAGGCGCCGCGTCCCAGCGCGTTCGCGCCGCCCTGGCCTCTTCGGCGTCGCCGGAAGGCCCGCAGATCGCCCGCAGGTCCTCGCTGCCGGGCCGTAGCTCGTCGGCGGCGACCAGGACGTGACGCAGCCCGTCGACCTCGCCGACCAGCTCGTGGGCCATCGCCTCGTGGTCGAAGCCACGCAACACGCCCGGCACCGCGATCGCGACCGCCTCGGAATGAGCCGCCAGGTACGCGAGCTCGTGCCGGCGGTGCGCCGGCAGCGCCATCACCGGGATCACCCCGGCGCGCAGGCACGCGAGGGTCAGGACGACGAACTCCCACCCGTTCGGCAGCTGGACGACGACACGCTCGTCGGCGACGATCCCCCGGTCCGCGAGCCGGGACGCCGCGCAGTCGGCCCGGGCGGTCAGCTGCCGGTACGTGAGCCGCACGTCGCCGTCCACGACGGCGACGGCGTCCGGGGTCCGGTCAGCCTGCTCCCAGAGGTGCTCGCCAAAGGACTTGCCCTCCCAGTAGCCGGCCTGCACGTACCGGGCGACGTACGCCTCGGGCCACGGGGTGGTCCCCTCGGCGACGGGACGGGCCATCAGCGGTCCTCCTCACAGATCACGACGGCGTCGAGCGCCAGGAGCCCGGACGGTGTCGCCCGGAGCGGGTTGACCTCGATCTCCCGAAGCGCCGGGTGGGCGACCAGGGCGGCGCCGAGCGCCTGCACCACACCCGCCAGCTGCGCTCGGTCGACGGCCGGGCCGCCTCGCCAGCCGTCGAGCAACGGCGCGGCGAGCAGGTCGTCCGGCATCGTGGCCGCTTCGGCAGCGGTGACGGGGGCGCTGCGCAGCGAGACGTCGGCGAGAGCCTCGGCGACGGTGCCACCGAGTCCCAGCATGACGACCGGCCCGAACACCGGGTCCCGTCGCGCCGAGACGATGAGGTCGACCCCCTCGCGCGCCATGGCCTCGACGAGGAAGCGCCGGCCGCCGGCCTTCTCGAGAGCCGTCATCGCGGCGTCCATATCGGCCGGTGCGCGGACGTCGAGGCGCACTCCCCCGACCTCGGTCTTGTGCAGGATCCCGGCGTCGAGCAGCTTGACGGCCACCGGTCCGCCGAGGTCGGCCAGGGCGGCGTGCGCCTGCTGGCGCGTCGCGCACACCCGGCGAGGCATCGTCGCGATGCCCAGCGCCTCCACCAGCCTCTTCGCGCGGTCCTCGTCCCAGCCGTGGTCGCCGGTGCTCAGGTCGAGCGACGGCGCCGGCGGGGTCTCGGCAACCGCCCGCGATCGCCGGTGGGCGGCGCGAGCGTCCTCCACCAGGGCACGAACGCCGTTCGCCAACGCCGTCACGCTGGTCACCACCGGCACGCCGATCGCACCCATGGCGGACCGCGCACTGTCGGCGTCCTCGCGGGTGCCGCCCACGCCGACCAGCACGGGTGCGCTGCTCGGCAGGCCGGCGGCCTCCATCGCCGAGGGCAGGTCCAGGGCGCTCGGCTCGGCCAGCGCGTACACGGCAAGCATGTCGACGGCGGGATCGGCTACGACCGTGGAGAGCACCTGGGCGAAGCCGTCCCCCGGCCGGCCGGTGTCCACGGGATTCCGCTGGAAGGTCATCGGTGGGAGCAGGCTCCCCAGTCTCCCCTGAGTGTCCTCCGACAGCGTGGGGAGGCTGACACCGTTGCCCTTCAACGCGTCGAGCAGGATCAGCCCCGGTCCGGCCTGGGCGGTCACGATCCCCACACCGGGGTTGCGCGCCGGCTGCAACCGAGCGCACGACAGGGCGATGACGGCGTCGACCAGCTGCCTCTCGTCGTCCACGATGACGGCACCGGCCTGCCGCAGGACGGCACGCGTGGTCCGCCATGACGTCGCCAGGGCACCGGTGTGGGACTGCGCGAACTCCGCGATGTCGTTGCGCCCGACGACGAGCGCGACGACCGGGACCCGCGCGCTGAGCCGGCGCACCGCGGAGGCGAGCCGGGCGCCGTCCGCCACGGATTCGACGTGCAACGCGACGGCGGACGTGTCGCCGTCAGCGGCGAGGTGGTCGAGCACGTCGGCGGCCGTGGCATCCAGGGCGTTCCCGAGGCCGACGGCCAGGCTCACCCCGTGCCCGGCCTCCGCGAGCATGAACGCCAGTGCATGGTTCACTCCCCCACTGGCAGCGACGACGGCGACGCGGCCGGCCGGA
>JASBSH010000313.1 GCA_030149025.1 Actinomycetales bacterium
CGCATCAGGTAGCCGTACCACTCCTGCCCGTACGGCACGTAGACCCGCACGACCTCGCCGAGCCGGGCGAGCCGCTTCTGCTCGTCCGGTCGGATGCCGTACAGCATCTGGTACTCGTAGGTGCCAGGGGCCCGACCGTACCTGGCCGCGAGGGCACCGGCGATGTCGATCAGACGCGGGTCGTGGCTGGCCACCATCGGGTACCCCTGGCCCGCCATCAGCACCATCAGGCACCGCACGTAGCTCCGGTCGACCTCGGCCTTGTCCCGGAACGCCACCGACTCCGGCTCCGCGTACGCCCCCTTGCAGAGCCGGACCCGTGACCCCTCCGCGGAAAGGTCGCGGCAGTCCCCCTCGGTCCTGCGGAGATAGGACTGCAAGACGGCCCCGACCCAGGGGAAGTCCGCGCGCAGGTCCCGCAGGGTCTGCAGCGTCAGGTCGGTGGTCGTGTGGTCCTCCATGTCGAGGGTGACCGTCGTCCCCGCCTGCTGCGCCGCCTCGCAGATGAGGCGGGCGTTCTCGGTCGCGAGCGCCGGACCGTCGGCCCCGAGCGCCTGCCCGACCGCCGACAGCTTCACCGACACCTCGGCTCGGCCGCCCTCCGTCACGCCGGCGTCCGACAGCTGCTCGATGACCTTCAGGTAGGCGCCGGTGGTCGCGGAGGCCTGCGCCCGGTCGGTGGTGTCCTCGCCGAGGTGATCGATCGTCACCGACAGCCCCTCGGCCACCAGGTCGGCTGACGTCGCCACCGCGTCGCCGACCTCCGCGCCGGCGACGAACCGGCGGACCACCTGCCGGGAGCCCGGTGCCCTCTAGAGGACGTCACGGAGCCGGTCGCTCTTGGCCATCTGCAGCAACACAGTCCGTAGCGCGTGGTTGAGCATCTGCGCAGCGTAGGGCTCCTCGGCGCGTCCGACGAAACCCGCAGTGCCAGGATCGGGGGCATGAGTGAGCCCGCCTCCGACGTGTCGGCGTTCATCGCCGCCCTGCCCAAGGCCGAGCTGCACGTGCACCTGGTCGGGTCGGCGTCGGTGCCGACGGTGCTCGAGCTCGCGCGACGCAGTCCCGACAAGGGCGTCCCCACCGAGCAGGCCGAGCTCGAGCGGTTCTACACGTTCACCGACTTCGCCCACTTCATCGAGGTGTACATCGCCGTGAACGCGCTCGTGACCACGGGCGAGGACGTCGAGTCCCTGGTCGTCGGCCTCGCGCGCGACCTCGCTGCTAACAACGTCCGGTACGCCGAGGTGACCGTCACCCCGTACAGCCACCTGCTGGTCGGCATCGCCGCGCAGGACGTCACCGCGGCGCTCGAGAACGGGCGTCGCCGCGCGACGCAGGAACACGGCGTCCTGCTGAACTACGTCTTCGACATCCCCGGTGAGCTGGGCCCCGAGGCGGGGATGGAGACCGCTCGTTGGGTGCTGGCCCACGCGCCGTCCGGCACCGTGGCCTTCGGTCTCGGGGGGCCCGAGATCGGTTTCCCCCGTGAGGTGTTCGCCGAGTCGTTCGACATGGTCCGGGCGGCGGGGCTGCCCGCGGTGCCCCACGCCGGGGAGACGACGGGACCGGAGTCGGTGTGGGCGGCGATCCGGCGGCTGGGCGCCCGGCGCATCGGGCACGGGATCAACGCGGCCGCGGATGAGCGGCTGATGGCCCACCTC
>JASBSH010000326.1 GCA_030149025.1 Actinomycetales bacterium
GGGTGACCCTTCGCCGTCACCGTCCCGTCAGGTGTCCCCGTCAGTGTCAGGTCGACATCCCGCCACTGCCCCGACGCCTCGTCCCGGAACCGCTGCTGACCGGCATGCGCCTCCGTGGTGAACGTGCCGTCCGGGTTCACCCAGGTGCTGGAGAACTCATCGCGCAGCGACTCCACCTCAACCCGCGACCCCGACGCCCGCGCCGCCACCCGCGCCGACACCACATCCGGACGAGACACGGCAGCTTCAGAGGACGGCTCCCCCTGGGTCGCCGGTTTCTCCGCCGAAGGCTTGGCCGGCTGCGGCGCTGCCTCGGCGGGGCCCAACACCGACACACCAACCGCCAGCGCCGCCACCACGCCGACCAGAACGCTCCGACCCCGTCGAACGCCCGAAGGCAACCACCACGAACCCACACCCGACATCGACGCCCCCGGCCGATGAAGAGCACCCCCAACGGGCGCCGAGTGCACGAACGGTGACGGAGCAGTCACATTCGGCGCAACAACTTGCCGGAAATCCGCCGGTCAGCGGACCAGATTCACCCGAACAGTCGAATCGTCGACGTCGTCCAGTCTGGCAACGACCGCTCCCGAGGGTTGGTGCCTCCTCTTGGCTCGGTGGCTGTAGCAGGGCCCAGACCAATCCCCTACGGTCGGGCTATGCCGAAGACCATCGCCCAGCGCCAACTGCGCAACGAGAACGTGATCGACGCGGTCACGGCTGGCGAGACCTTCGTCGTCACTCGCGACGGCGAACCGGTCGCCGAGCTTCGGCCGCTCGGAGCTGGTCGCCGCACCTTCATCTCCCGCGACGAGGTCGCCGCCTTGGCCAGAGCCCAAGTGAGAATCGACCCGCACCAGTTCCGAGCGGATCTCGACCGTGTGGTGGGCCAGGGCTTGTGACATGACGCCTGACGTCGTTACCGCAGCACGCGCGGTGACGGCGTAGCACACGGTCAGTGACCCTGCCCGCCATTCGGTGGAAATGCGCCGTTCCGCTGGACTTCACCCCTGTAGTTTTCCCCGCGCATTGCCGAAGATCACACAATGCAGCGGGCCCGCCACTCGACGACCAGGGCACGGTCGACACGCCCTCGGTGGCACCACCCGGGCCGCGACAACCACCTCGTCGGAGTGGTGCTGCCCGTCCTGGTGACGATCATCGTGCTGGGCTTCGACGTCCTGGAGGGTCCGCAGTCGCAGTACATCGGTCTCGTCGCCGCCATGCCCCTGCTGGCGTCTGCCCTGACCGGGCCCCTGCGAACGGGTTTCGTCGGTCTCGTCGTCACGGTGTCAGCGGTGCTCGCCGGCTTCCTGCAGGAGACGGACGCCGACACCCTCGCGGCCACGACGCACGCCCAGTACGTGCGGGTCGGTTTCATCGCGCTCGTGTCGCTGGTCGCCGTCCGGGTTTCCGTGCACCGGATCCGCAGGCTTCGCGAGGTGCGCCGGCTCTCCGCCGTCGCCGATGCCGCCCAGCAGGCGATCCTGCGGCCGCTGCCGCCGGTGGTCGGCACCGTCACGTGCGCCTCCACTTACGTCTCCGCGACCTACCAGGCCCAGATCGGTGGCGACCTGATCGAGGTCCTGGACACCCGCTTCGGCACGCGCGCCCTCGTCGGCGACGTCCGCGGAAAGGGGATGGACGCCGTCCGGCTCGCTGGTCTGGTCCTCGGGTCCTTCCGGGAGCAGGCCTGGACCGCGCCCGATCTCGCCACCCTGGCCGGCGCCCTGGACAGCGCGGTCCGCCGCGCGGCCGGCCCCGAGGACTTCGTCACCGCGGCCCTGGTCGAGGTGCACGAGGAGGGCACCGTGGACGTCGTCAGCTGCGGTCACCCGGCACCGTTCCTGACCGGTGGGTCGCTCATCGGTCCGGCTGCCCTCATCGAGGTGGAGCCCGAGCCGCCGCTCGGCCTTCTCGAGTCGCTGCCCACCACCGCGACCTTCGACCTCGACGACAACCAGCGCCTGGTGCTCGTCACCGACGGCCTTCTCGAGGCTCGCCGCCCGAAGCGGTGGTTGGATGCCCGGTCGGGCGAGTTCCTGCCCGCCGCCACGGTCCTCGGCCGCCACCTCGCCCGCGGAGACCTGCGCCACGGCCTGCGCGAGGTGGTGGCAGAAGTCCAGCGCTGGAGCCGCGGGCGGCTCGGGGACGACATGGCTGTTCTCGCCCTCGAGCACCGGGGCCGCATCCGCACGCCATCGGCGCGACAGCAGGACGAGGAACAGGTCTTCGACGTCGAGCACCAGGACCGGTCGGACCGCCACATCGCCTGAGCAGATCAGTCCCCCTGTCCCTTGGGTGACCCCTAGCAGGCGTGAAGACTGCTCATCTTCCGGTCAGATGGTGCCCTCCGCCCCCGGGCGGGGGAGGGCTAGAGTGACAGGCGATGACCACCGCCCCTGACTCCGGTGCCCGCCACGCCGCAGCGGTCGCGACGCTGCGGGCGTCGTACGACGCCATCCCGCCCGGCCAGCCGGTCCGCCTCGCCAAGCGCACGTCCAACCTCTTCCGCCCACGCACGGACCAGCCCGTCGCGGGCCTTGACGTCTCCGGTCTCGACGGCGTCATCAGCGTCGACCCGGCGACGCGGACGGCCGACGTCCAGGGCATGTGCACCTACGAGCGGCTGGTCGACGCGACCCTGCCGTACGGCCTGATGCCGCTGGTGGTCCCGCAGCTGAAGACGATCACCCTCGGCGGCGC
>JASBSH010000333.1 GCA_030149025.1 Actinomycetales bacterium
TCGCCGCCGAACAGTGTGTCCAGCGCTTCGTTCAGCGTGTCCTCGAAGGCGATGTCGTCACCGAATGCGACGAGCACCTTCTGAAGCTTCGGCAGCTTCGTCGCACCCGACGACTGCACGAACACCGGCTGCACGTAGAGCAGGCCGCCACCGACGGGCAGGGTCAGCAGGTTGCCGCTGCGGACCTTCGAGTCACCCTGGCGCAGCAGGTTCAGCGCCTGCGAGACCGTGGGGTTCGCATTGAAGTCGTTCTACACCTGGCCGGGGCCTGGGACGACCGCGTCCCTGGGAAGCTGCAGGAGCCGGATCTGGCCGTACCCCTCGGCCTTCTGGCCGGTCGTGCTCCCTGCATCGGCATCCACGGCGACGAACCCCGTCAGCACATTGCTGACGTTCTCGGCCGTAGCCCGCGGGATGTACGCCGAGGTCAAGGAGAACGACGGCCGCTCCTGGCCCGGCATCTGCAGGGTCAAGTAGTACGGCGGCTGCGCCTCGGCTGTGTTGGTCGGCGCCGTCGGGTCGGCCGGCACCTGCCAGTAGTCCTGCCCGGAGTAGAACGCTCCCGCGTCCCTGATGTGGTAGCGGCCGAGCACCGTCCGCTGGACCTTGAACAGGTCCTCCGGGTAGCGCAGGTGGCTCATCAGCTGGCCGTCGATCTCGGCCAGGGGTTTCACGCTGCCGGGGAACACCTTCATCCACGACTGGAGCAGCGGGTCGCTGGCGTCCCAGGCGTAGAGGGTGACCTTGCCGGAGTATGCATCGACGGTCGCCTTGACGGAGTTGCGGATGTAGTTCACCTTGCGCTGCTGCAGGGCCACCACGCTGCTGGTCGACTCCGTCAGCGAGTCGGTGGTGACGTCGCCGAGCGGCTGCAGGTCTGAGTACGGGTAGGCGTCGGTGACCGTGTATCCGTCGACGATCCACAGCACGCGGCCGTTCACGACCGCCGGGTACGGGTCGCCGTCCAGCGTCAGGAACGGGGCGACCTTCTCCACCCGCGCACGCGGCGCACGGTCGTAGAGGATCTGGGACTCGGAGTTGACGGCGTCCGAGAGCAGGATGTTCTGGTCCCGGAACTTGATCGCGTACATCAGCCGGTTGAACAGGCTGCCGATCCGGGGACCGCCGTCCCCGGAGTACGTGTTATTCGCCTGACCGGTTCCGTCACCCTCGTCAGTGGGGTAGTCCAGCTCCTGCGGAGGGGCTCCCTCCGGTGCGCCGACGATGGAGAAGCTCGGCGACCGCTCGCCGAAGTAGATCCGCGGTTCGTACTCCCCCAGCGCCCCCGAAGACGGGATGCCCTGCTGGAAGAAGGCGGGCTCACCGTCGCTGCTCCGCTGGTTGCCGTAGGCCGCCACCACCCCGAAACCATGCGTGTAGACGGCCTTGTCGTTGTACCAGCTTCGCTGGCCCGCCGGAAGGCCACGAAGGTCCAGCTCGCGCACGGCGATGACGGTGTCCTTCGTCTGCCCGTCGATCTCGTACCGGTCGACGTCGAGGGCGTCCGGGAAGTTGTAGTACTGCTTGTTACGCTCCAGCTGCCGGAAGGCGGGGCTCACCAGGGCCGGGTCCAGCAGGCGGATGCTGGCCGTCGTCTGCGCGTCCGACTTCAGGGCACCCCGCTCGCCGGTCTTCTTCGCGTCGAACTGCGTCACCTCGACGCCCTGCAGCCCGTACGCGTCGCGCGTCGCCTGGATGTTCCGGTCGATGAAAGGACGCTCACGCGTCAACTGGCTCGGCGTCACCTGCAGCCGCTGCACGACCGCCGGGTAGATGCCGCCGACCACGATCGCAGAGACCACCATCAGGGCCACACCGGTCGCGGGCAGACGCCAGCTGCCACGGAACGCGGTGACGAAGAACAGGACGGCGACGATCACCGCGATCGCGGCGAGAATCGCCTTCGCCGGCAGCACGGCCTCCACACCGGTGTATCCCGCCCCCGTGAACCGGTCGCCCTCCGCGGTGAGGGCCGAGTACCGGTCAAGCCAGTAGGACCCCGCCTGCAGCAACACGAGCACCCCGACCATCACGGCCAGGTGCATCCGTGCGCTCGGCGTCGTCTTCTGGCCCTGCCCCTGCAACCGCAGGCCGCCGTACAGGTAGTGCGTGGCCGCACCGGCGATCAGCGCCAGGACGAAGACCGCGGTGAGGAAGCCGATGATGAACCGCAGGAACGGCAGGGAGAACACGTAGAACGAGATGTCCATGCCGAACTGCGGGTCCCGCTTGCCGAACGACGACTGGTTCAGGAACAGCAGCACCGTCTGCCACTGCCCCGCTGCCGCCGAGCCGGCGAACAGGCCCAGGGCCGCCGGCAGCACGATCATCACCAGGCGGCGCAATGGCTCCAGGCTCTCGCGGTACCGGTCCAGATTCTGCTGCTCGGTGTCGACGGGGGCGTACACCGGACGGCTGCGGTAGGCGAAGGCGACGCTCGCCCCGACCGCACCGGCCATCAGGCCGCCGCCCACCAGGAACAGCACGAGCTGGGAGACGATCCGGGTACGGAAGACCTCGGTGTACCCCACCTGGCTGAACCACAGGACGTCGGTGTAGATCTCCGCGAAGATCGCGAGCGCCACGGCCAGACCCGCGAGGATCAGCAGCGTCGGAACGAGCGCACCTCGGCGACGTCGTTGAAGAACGGGCCGGGACGGCCCTGGTCCCTGGCTCGCGGCGAAACTCACGGCAGCGCTACCTCACGTGTCGGTCCTGTCAACGGGTCAAGCCTCCCACGGCGGCAGGTGCACGGAGCCCCCGGCATCGGCTGCTTCTTTCGCGCCCGTGCCAGGATCTGCGTGTGCACTACTCCACCGACCAGTCCAACGGCGGCCAGCCGCGCGAAGTTCCGCGGAACACCCCGCTGGACCGAGCGGTCCGCGAGCTCGAGCGCCATGTGGCGCGGGGCGGCTGGGACGGGCCCGTCCGTGTCTTCGCGCTCGTGAGGACCGCCCGGGCGATCCAGCGCGACCCGTCGCTTCGCGACGAGCTGCCGCTCGACCTGCTCGCCTCCGCCGACGCCGACACCGACCACATCACATCCGTCGAGCAGGAGGACCTTCCGGACGCCGGCTCGGTGGAGGAGCTGCTCGCCCAGCTCGGTTGGGGTCCCGCGGTGGACGGCGCCGCGATCGTCTGCGAGCGCATCGTCGTCCCGCCGGAGGTCGAGGTCGGGATGCCGCAGGACCCGGTCGAGGCCGTGCAGTACCTCATGGACCACCCGCAGCGCGAGGACGTGCGCCTCGCCGTCGGGGTCCTGAGGGACGGGTCGACGAGCTGCGCGATCCGCACCCGAAGCCAGGACGACGACTTCGCCGTCGGGACCGGACCGGACCTGGCACCCGGTCTCGCCGCCGCCCTTCGGGCGACCCTGGAGGACTGACTCACCCGCAGGACTGACTCACCGGCAGGTCGGCAGGCCGGAGGTGTCCTTGCCCTCCCCGATCGCCTCGACCGCCACGCGTGCCTCGCGCAGCGTCGAGACCTTCACCACTCGCAACCCCTCCGGCACCTGGCCGACGACCTCCCTGCAGTTGTCGGCGGGCGCCAGGAACCACGCGGCGCCGGCGTCACGGGCACCGACGAGCTTCTGCTGGATGCCGCCGATCGGCCCCACCTGCCCGGAGGAGTCGATCGTGCCGGTGCCGGCGATCTTCTTGCCACCCGTCATCGGGCCGGGGGTGAGCTTGTCGATGATCCCGAGGGAGAACATCATCCCCGCACTCGGGCCGCCGATGTTCTCGATCTTGATGTCCACCTGGATGGGGAACGTGTACTTGGGGTCGATCAGCACACCGAGCAGGGTCTGCCCCTCCTCGCCCCTCGACGTCCGCACCTAGGCGGTCTCGGCCCGTCCCCCGCGCGTGAAGGCGATCTCGACCGGCTCACCGGCTCTGGTCTCCTGCAGCAACCGGCGCAGCTCCGGCAGCCCGGTCACCTGCTGCCCGCCGACCTCGGTGATCACGTCACCCTTCTTGAGGACGGACGACGCGTTCGCGCCGTCGCTGAAGCCGGCGACGGTGAGCGTCGTGGGCACCGGGATACCCAGCTCACCGAGGGCGGCCGCCGTCGCGTTCTCCTGTGACGACTCCATCTCCGCGGTGCTCTCGCGGTCGACCTCCTGCTCACTACGGCCAGAAGGGAACAGCTCGCGCTCGGGGCGCACGGAGACCTCCCGGTCCAGCCAGCCGAGCAGCACGTCGTCCAGCGTGACCGACGAACCCGGGCCGCCCTCGATCGAGACCGTGAGCAGATCCAGCGACCCCGATGTCGGGTACGTGCGTTGCCCCTTGATCGAGATCAGGGGGCTGCCCCCGACCTGGGACAGGACGTCCCGCACCGGCCCGGGACGCATGACCGCGTACGGCACCGGCAGGAGGCTCATCCCCGCGAACAACAGCACCGCGAGCAAGCCGGACAGGAGCATCGCGGACGTCCGACGGTCACCCACGACGCCTCCCCTGGCGTGCCTTGGCCTGACGCCACACCGCGGCCGTGCCGACCAGCGCCACCGCGGCGCCCGCGGCGCCGAGGGCGGTACCGGACCGCTCGATCCGCCGGCCGGATGAGGCCTTGCGCCGGGCCACGTGCTCCAGCAGCACCTGCAGGCACTGCTCGTTGCCGTGCTGGGCGCGCCAGCCGGCCTCGATCAGACTGGATGATGACACGACCCAAGGGTGGACGACGAAGTGCAGCTCGGTCGCAGGGGTCCGCAGGACGCCGACCCGGTGAAGCCGCTCCGCGGTACCGAACGCCAGGCTCCTGGGCAGGTCGATGCGGCGCATGCCGCTGAGCCGACCCAGCTCGTCCTCGGTGAGCGTGCCCGGTGCCCCGACCGTCAGGGCACCAGTCAGGCCGTCCTCGATCACCGTGAGCACCGCACCGGCGAGGTCATCGACGTGGCAGAACTGCCACAGCATCGACGCGTCCCGGACGGCGAGCAGGCGCGGCGCCTCGAAGTGGCGCGTCGTGAACGTGTCGACGTCGGGCCCGACGATCGCTGCCGGGCGCAGCGAGGTCACCGCCAGCCCCGGGTAGGTCTCGCGGGCACGGGCAACGACCTGCTCGATCTCCAGCAGGTCACCCACTACCCCCTCGTCCGGCAGCGCGTCCAGGGGGCCGTCCTCCGGCAACGGGACCGGTGAGTCGGGCCGCGCCCCGAACACCATGGCGGACGTCACGACAACCACCTGCCGCGCGCCCACCGCCGCGGCCGCCGTCAGCACCGCCTGGGCGGAGCGGACGGCGTCCGTCCGGCGCCGGTGCGGGTCCACCGAGAGCGTGGCCTCCAGATCGTCCGGGGTCGCGAGATGCACCACCACGTCCGCACCGCTGAGGGCGTCGGCGACGGACGGCGTGGAGATGTCGGCCAGGTGCCAGCGCACCGCCGCCGGATCAGCAACCCGATAAGCAGTCCGATCAGCAGTCCGATCGTCGCCGGCCTCCCGGTCCACCGCCACGACGGCGCCGACCGACCCCGAGCCGACACCCTCCCCCACCGCGCCGGCGAGCACGTCGGTCACGGCGCGGCCGACGGGCGACGCAGCATTGGTCACGGCGACGACCGGCCGGTGCTGCCGGCCACGACGCGGACGGCGCGTGGTCGCCTGGCCTGCGGGTCGTCGTCCGGCATCCGGGTCGGGCGTCGTGCGGGATGGGGACGGCCCTTCGGAACTCAGGGGGAACCTCCTGGCGTTGCCTGGTAGCGACTGGTGACAAAGAGCCGCTCGGTACGGTGGAGGGTGCCGCGCGACGCCGTGGTAAGGTGCCCATCATCCGGTGTTGAGGGCGCGGTGTCTTCGACGCCGCCCCGTCAGGAGAACGTGACATGAGCGACGTGCCGCCCCGGCGTGACGACGACGACCGTGACGACGAGCGTGATGACGAGCGTGATGACGAGCGTGATGA
>JASBSH010000334.1 GCA_030149025.1 Actinomycetales bacterium
GCTACCCCGACCTCCGCCCTGCGGTACAGGTCGAGCTGACCGGTCTCGGCCACCGACACCTCGAACCGGCGGCGCAGCTCGGCCACGACAGGCCGGACCACCGACCGCTTCTGCTTCAGCGAGCGGACGTCGCCGAGCAGCAGGTCCAGACGCAGTGAGCCGACGTACACCCGCGACCTCCTCGACTGGGTGGAGCTACGCCAATCCCCCGTGGGCGCAGGGTGGCCCCGCACCAATAAGTCTGGTGCAGGGCCACCCTGCGCTAGCCGGGGCCGGACCGTCAGGCGCGCGGCTTCTCGCGCATCTCGTAGGTCTCGATCACGTCCTCGACCTTTACGTCGTTGAACGACCCGAGGCCGATACCGCACTCGAAGCCCTCCCGGACCTCCGTGACGTCGTCCTTGAACCGGCGCAGGGACTCGATGGCCAGGTTCTCGGCGACGACGATGCCGTCGCGGAGCAACCGTGCCTTGGAGTTGCGCCGCACCTCCCCCGAGCGGACGAGGCAACCGGCGATGTTGCCGAACTTGGACGACCGGAAGACCTCCCGGACCTCGGCGGTCCCGAGCTGCACCTCTTCGTACTCGGGCTTGAGCATGCCCTTGAGCGCAGCCTCGATCTCGTCGATGGCCTGGTAGATGACGGAGTAGTACCGGACGTCCACGCCTTCGCGCTCGGCCAGCTCCGCCACCCGCTCCGCGGGACGCACGTTGAAGCCGATGATGATGGCGTTGTCCACCGTCGCCAGGTTGACGTCGTTCTGCGTGATCGCACCGACACCCCGGTGGATGATCCGCAGCCCCACCTCCTCGCCGACGTCGATCTTGAGCAGGCTCTCCTCGAGCGCCTCGACCGAACCCGAGCCGTCACCCTTGAGGATCAGGTTGAGGTTCTCGACCTTGCCGGCGGCGAGCGCCGCGGTGAGGTCCTCGAGGCTGACGCGCTTGCGCCGCTTGGCGAGCAGGGCAGCCCGCTCGGTGGCCTCACGCTTCTCGGCGATCTGCCGCGCGGTGCGGTCGTCGGGCGCCACCAGGAAGGTGTCGCCGGCGCCGGGCACCGACGTCAGGCCGAGCACCTGCACCGGACGGGACGGGCCCGCCTCCTCGACGGTGTCGCCCTTCTCGTCGAGCATCGCCCGCACGCGGCCGTACGAGGAGCCGGCGACGATGGCGTCACCGACGCGCAACGTGCCGGACTGCACCAGCACCGTGGCCACCGCACCGCGGCCACGGTCGAGGTGACCCTCGATCGCCACACCGCGCGCGTCCTTGTCCGCGTTCGCCCGCAGGTCGAGGGCCGCGTCCGCCGTGAGCAGGACGGCGTCGAGCAGGTCCTCGATACCGGTCCGCTGGAGCGCGGACACGTTGACGAACATCGTCTCGCCGCCGTACTCCTCGGCCACCAGGTTGTACTCGGTCAGCTGCTGCTTGACCTTGTCCGGGTTGGCGCCCTCCTTGTCGACCTTGTTGACCGCCACGACGATCGGGACGCCTGCCGCCTGGGCGTGGTTGAGCGCCTCGATCGTCTGCGGCATCACGCCGTCGTCGGCCGCGACGACGAGGATCGCGATGTCGGTCACCTTCGCCCCGCGGGCGCGCATGGCGGTGAACGCCTCGTGACCCGGGGTGTCGATGAAGGTCAGCGCGCGGTCGACACCCTCGTGCTCGGCGTGCACCTGGTACGCACCGATCGCCTGGGTGATGCCGCCGGCCTCCCCGGCCTGCACGTTCGCGTGCCGGATCGCGTCCAGCAGCTTCGTCTTACCGTGGTCGACGTGACCCATCACGGTCACCACCGGCGGGCGAGCCGGTAGGTCCGCGTCCTCCTCGGCCTCGGCCTCACCGGCCAGGTCGATGTTGAAGGACTCGAACAGCTCGCGCTCCTCGTCCTCCGGGGACACCAGCTGGATGTCGTAGCCGAGCTCGGCGCCGAGCAGCTGGAAGGTGTCCTCGTCGAGGGACTGGGTGGCCGTCGCCATCTCACCGAGGTGGAACAGGACGGTTACGAGGCTCGCCGGGTTGGCGTCGATCCGCTCGGCGAAGTCCGTCAGCGACGAACCGCGACGGATCCGCACGACCGTGCTGCCGTCACCGCGAGGAACCTGCACACCCCCGATGGCCGGGGCCTGCATCGCCTCGAACTCCTGACGCTTCGCGCGCTTGGACTTCCGCCCACGCGCCGGACGGCCACCTGCGCGACCGAACGCACCCTGGGTGCCGCCGCGACCACGGCCGCCCTTGCCGAAGCCACCACCGGTGGGCGCACCGCCGGGCCGGCCTGCGCCGCCGCCCGGACCGGGACGACCACCGCCGCCACCTCCACCGGGACGACCGGGGCCACCGGCACCGCCGCGGCCACCTGCACCCGGCCGGCCGACAGTCGTCCGGCCGGGCATCATGCCGGGGTTCGGACGCGGACCGCCGCCGGGGCCGGACCTCGGAGCCGGACGCGGCCCGCCGGGTCGCTCGGCACCGGGTTGCGGGCGCCCGCCGGGACGCGGCATGCCCTGGCTCGGGGCGAACGGGTTGTTACCCGGGCGGGCACCGCCGGGGCGGGGCGCCGGACGCGGACCGCCCGGCCGCTCCTCGCCACC
>JASBSH010000347.1 GCA_030149025.1 Actinomycetales bacterium
GTCGTGTACTTCCCCCCGGCCACCACCACCAGGCCGGGGACCGGGTGGGCGACGACGTGTTCACGTGACAGCCGGGAGGTCTCGTCGCTCTCCCCGGCCAGCAGAGGCCGCAGACCGGCGTAGACGCCCTCGACGTCCTCACGGGTCAACGGGGTCACGAGCACGCGGTTCACGTGCCCGAGCAGGTAGTCGATATCCGCGGCCGACGCCGCCGGGTGGGCCTTGTCGAGCCTCCAGTCGGTGTCGGTGGTGCCGATGATCCAGTGCCGTCCCCACGGGATGACGAACAGCACGGACTTCTCCGTGCGCAGGATCAGGCCGGTGGATGACTGGATGCGGTCGCGCGGGACGACGAGGTGCACACCCTTCGAGGCGCGGACCTTGAACTGGCCCCGTTCGCCGACCATGGCCTGCGTCTCGTCCGTCCACACGCCCGTCGCGTTCACGATCTGGCGGGCGTTGACGCGCAGCTCGCGGCCTGTCTCCAGGTCCTTCACGCGAGCCCCGACGACCCGCTCACCCTCCCGGAGGAAGCCGAGGACACGGGCCCGGTTGGCGACACGCGCCCCGTAGGCCGCCGCCGTCCGGACGAGCGTCAGCGTGTGCCGCGCGTCGTCGACCTGCCCGTCGTAGTACTGGACGGCGCCGACGAGCGCGTCCTTGCGCAGGCTGGGCACCGCGCGCAGGGCCTCTCGCCGGCTCAGGTGCCTGTGGTGCGGCACGCCGCGCCCGGAGCCGAACCCGACGCCCATCGTGTCGTACAGGGTGAGACCGGCCGCCACATAGGGCCGTTCCCAGAAACGGTGTCTGAGCGGGTAGAGGAAGGGCACCGGCCGGACCAGGTGGGGGGCCAGCCGTTGCAGCATGAGGCCACGCTCGGCGAGCGCCTCCTTCACGAGGCCGAAGTCAAGCATCTCCAGGTAGCGCAGGCCCCCGTGGATCAGCTTCGACGACCGGCTCGAGGTGCCCGCCGCGTAGTCGCGGGCCTCGAACAGGCCCACGGAGAGTCCGCGCGTCGCCGCGTCCAGGGCCGCCCCGGCGCCGACCACCCCTCCGCCGACGACCAGGACGTCCAGCTCCCCGTGCGAGATCGCCTCGAGAGCGGCGTGCCTGTTGGCGGGCCCGAGCGCCGAGGACCCGGAACGCGACCTCATGATCCTCACCTTGCCATGACGCCCGGCGAGGGCGCGCCGCTGGCACGCTGCGAGCCGCCCTCACTCACCCCGGCTGGTAGGGGGAGACGACGACCTCGACCCGCTGGAACTCCTTGAGGTCGGAGTAGCCGGTGGTCGCCATCGACCGCCGCAGCGCCCCGACGAGGTTCGTCGTGCCGTCGGCCACCCGGCCGGGCCCGTTGAGGATCTCCGCCAGCGGCGCGACCGTCCCGACCCTCATCCGCTGGCCGCGGGGAAGCTCCGGGTGGTGGGCCTCGCTGCCCCAGTGCCAACCGCGTCCGGGGGCCTCGACGGCGCGTGCGAGGGCGGCACCGAGCATCACCGCGTCCGCACCGCACGCCACGGCCTTGACCAGGTCCCCGGACCGCCCGACCCCGCCGTCGGCGATGACGTGCACGTACCGGCCACCGGACTCGTC
>JASBSH010000362.1 GCA_030149025.1 Actinomycetales bacterium
AGCGGATCCCCGGTGGCTTCGCCGCCGTGTACCGGGTGCTGGCGGCGATGGAGGAGGCCGGCCGGGTTCGGCGCGGCTACTTCGTGGAGGGTCTCGGCGCGTCGCAGTTCGCCTCGACCGGTGCCGTCGACCGGCTCCGGGCCGGGGCCAGGCCCGTCGGGGAGGACCCGTGGGCGACAGCCGCGCCCAGGCCGGCGATGGTGCTGGCCGCGGCCGACCCGGCCAACCCGTACGGCGCCGCGCTGCCCTGGCCGGAGCGAACGGCAGCCGCCGGGCAGGACACGCCGAGCGGGCACCGTCCCGGTCGCAAGGCCGGAGCGCTCGTGGTGCTCGTGGACGGCGAGCTCGTGCTGTACGTGGAGCGCGGCGGCCGGTCCCTGCTGTCGTGGACGGATGACGCGGGCGCCCTATCGGTGGCAGCCGAGGCGCTCGCCGGCGCGGTGCGCGGCGGGGCGCTCGGCCGGCTGACGGTGCAGAAGGCGGACGGCGAGGGCGTGCTCTCCGGCGGACCGCTCGCCCAGGCGCTGGAAGCGGCAGGGTTCCACGCCACGCCGCGCGGGCTTCGTCTACGGCCCCACGCTGCCCTGTGACACACACTGCCCTACGACGCAGACTGTCCGGCATGGCGCGCGCGATGGTCGCGATCGCGGCGGTGGCTCTCCTCGCTGCCGCCGCGGTGTGGGGCCTGCTGCGGCGAATGGTCTTCTTCCCCGACACGACACACCCGCGCCCGCCGCCGACACGGCGCCCGGCGTGTAGGACGGACCCCGGCGACCCGAGCGAGGAGGGTCTCGCCCTCGACGTGCGCCGGTTCCCGGTGCTCAGCAACATCAGCCAGCTCGACGTCCCGGTGACCGTGGTGTACGGCGACCGGGACACCATCGTCCCGGCCGAGCAGAGCAGAGCAGTGGCCGAGGCCGCTCGGCGGCTTGCCGGCCTGATCGTGGTCCGGGGCGCCGACCACAACGACCCGGCCCTCGTGCACGGCGATGCGGTGATCGATGCGGTGGTGGCTCTTGCTCAGTCCTCCATGGACGGTTCGTAGTCGCCGCTACGAGCCAGGCCGTTCAGCCGCGCGCGCTTCAGGAACGCCTGCTGGCCGGCCGCCACGTTCTCCGCCTTGCCACCCCACGCCTGCAGCGCGCTCTGCTGCAGTGCCCGTCCGTAGCTGAAGCTCAGTTGCCACGGGGCGTCGTCGAGCCGGTTGATGAGGCTGAGGTGCTGCGTGGCCTCCGTCTCGCTCTGCCCGCCGGACAGGAACGCGATCCCAGGCACCGCCGGAGGCACGTGGCGTCGCAGGCACTGCACAGTGGCCGCGGCGACCTCTTCGGGCGAGGCGCGGTCGGCGGCGTCCATGCCGGAGATGACCATATTCGGCTTCAGCACCATCGCCTCGAGCCGGACACGGTGCTCGAACAGCGCGTCGAAGACAGCCTGCAGGACGGCCGAGGTGACCTGCTCGCAGCGCTGCAGCGAGTGGTCGCCGTCCATCAGCACCTCCGGCTCGACGATGGGGACGATCCCGGCCTCCTGGCACAGCGCCGCGTAGCGCGCCAGGCCATGGGCGTTGGTGTTGTTGCCTGCCGGTGTCGGGATGTCCGGGCCGATGTGGATCACCGCCCGCCACTTGGCGAACTTCGCGCCGAGGTCGGCGTACTCCTCCAGCCGCCCCCGCAGCCCGTCGAGCCCCTCGGTCACGGTCTCGCCGGGAAACCCGGCGAGCGGCTTCGCGCCCTTGTCGACCTTGATGCCGGGGATGACACCGTTCTTCTCCAGCACCTCAGCGAAGGGCTCGCCGTCGTCCGTGGCCTGGCGCAGGCTCTCGTCGTACAGGATCGCGCCGCCGATGTGGTCCCCGATGCCCGGAGCGGTGAACAGCAGCTGCCGGTAGGCCCGCCGAGACTCCTCGGTGGACTCCAGGTTGATGGCGGCGAACCGCTTCGCAATCGTGGGCGACGACTCGTCCGCCGCCAGAATTCCCTTGCCCAGCGCGATCATCGCGCGCGCAACTTCCTCCATCTCATGCGCAGTCATGCCCCTACGGTGGCCCCAATGACAGGTTTTCGGAAGGGGCTTTCGTCTGGAGGTGTTGTTACTGCCATGCCGGTGCATCTCAACCACACGATCGTCCGCTCACGCGACAAGCGTCAGAGCGCGACGTTCCTCGCGGAGCTGCTCGGCCTGCCCGACCCGGTGCCGTTCGCCCGGTTCCTCGTCGTCCGGGTTAACAACGACGTGTCGCTGGACTTCGCCGACGCCGACGAGCCCATCACGCCCCAGCACTACGCGTTCCTCGTCGGTGAGGAGGAGTTCGACTCGATCTTCGGCCGGATCCAGGAACGGCGTCTGCAGTACTGGGCCGATCCCGGACGCAGCCGTCCGGGTCAGGTCAACACGAACGACGGAGGCCGCGGCCTCTACTGGCAGGACCCGTCGGGGCATCTGCTGGAGATCATCACCCGGCCGTACGGCAGCGGCGCATGAGGCGCGGTCAGCAGATCGTGAGGTACCCGCGTGCCGGAAGGTGACGTCGTCCACCGGACCGCGAAGCGGCTCGACCAGGCGCTCGCCGGACGCGTGCTGACCCGCACCGACCTCCGCTGGCCGTCACTCGCGACGGTCGATCTGCGGGGGCGCCGGGTGCTCGAGGTCGTCAGCGCCGGGAAGCACCTGCTCACGAGGATCGAAGGCACGGACGACGCCGCACCGGTCACGCTGCACAGTCACCTCAAGATGGAGGGCTCCTGGCACATCCACCGGACCGGTGAGCCATGGGGCGCCCGCGGACGAAGACGGGAGGAGCACGGCGTCAGGGCGGTCCTGGAGAACCACGAGTGGACGGCGGTCGGGCACCTGCTCGCGATGCTGGACCTGGTGCCGACGGCGGAGGAGTGCACTCTCGTCGGACACCTCGGACCCGACCTGCTCGGCGCCGACTGGGACCCAGCGATGGCCGAGCGGAACCTTCGCTCCCGACCCGAACGGCCCATCGGTGACGCACTGCTCGACCAGACACTGCTCGCCGGGGTCGGGACGTTCTACATGGCCGAGGCGCTGTTCGTGCGCGGGGTCTGGCCGTGGACGCCCGTCGGCGACGTGCCCGACCTACCCGGACTGCTCGACGTGCTGCACAAGATGCTCAAGCTCAACGCCGAGCGGGTCCCGCAGACGACCACCGGAGACACCCGTCCCGGGCGAAGTCAGTGGGTGCACGGGAGATCCGGTAGACCGTGCCGACGTTGCGGCACCCGGATCCTCGTCGAGCCGATCGGGACGGCGCCGCGGGACCGGGTGGCGTTCTACTGCCCGCGCTGCCAGCCGAGGACGGGCACAGCCGATAGGACCGGCACAGCGGGCATGGGCAGCGCCCGAGTCAGGCGGCGCTGAAGACCGAGTCAGGCGGCGCTGAAGACCGTGTCGGACAGCTCCGCCGGCACCGTGTCGGGCACGAGGACGCCCTCTGCTACCGCGATGCGGTCGCTGACCTCGCGCAGCACCGAGGACAGGGGCATGTCGAGTGCGCTGCAGATCGAGCTGAGCAGCTCGGATGAGGCCTCCTTCTGGCCGCGCTCCACCTCGGACAGGTAGCCCAGGGAGACGCGGGCGGCCGCGGACACCTCGCGAAGGGTCCGGCCCTGACGGTTGCGCTGATCGCGGAGCACGTCGCCGATCTCACGCCGGAGCAGTACCACGCCAGAACCTCCCTTCACCGGCTTGACCCGTATGTCCTTCACCGTACCTGGCAGCTTCTTCACCTGAGGCAGCGAGGTTGAACTACCGTACCCGCGCTTCGCGCTTGTCCGCCGCCCGGACTCCACAGATGCCACATACGGATCAACCGATTCACCCGGGCGGGTGTTCCGCGCCCTCGATTCGTCTCGCACTGCGGAAGCTCACGGCATCTTCGACAGGTCGCACAGGGTCTCCAGCAGCAGGGCCAGTCCTTCACGGACGGCGGCCTCCCGCACCGCCTGCCGGTCGCCGTCCAGGTCGAGCCGCCGGACCCGCCCACCGCCGGGCCACGCCACGGCGACGAACACGGTTCCCGGCGATTTCATCCGGTTGGCGATCCAGTGCGCCCAGCGCGCGTTGCGCTCGACGAACATGGTCCGGTACATCTGCGGCGA
>JASBSH010000365.1 GCA_030149025.1 Actinomycetales bacterium
ATCGTGGCGGGGGCCGACGACTGCGGAACCTTCACCTGGTCACCTCACGACAGGACGTCCTTCGTCACGAACCGTCCGTAGGCCAGCGCACCGAAGACCACCGCGTACCCCGCCTGCAGAAGAAGGTTCTGTTGGAAGGAGTTCCACACGATCGGCTCCCGCAGCAGATCCCCGAAGTCCAGCCAGTAGTGGCTGAACAGCCACGGGTGCAGCCACTCCAGCTGGGGCAGGCTGTCCAGGACCTGGGACACCACTGCCAGCACAGCGGTCGCAGCCATCGCCCCGACCGGGATCTCGGTGAGCGTCGAGATGAACAGGCCGATAGCGCTCAGCCCCAGCAGCGACACCGTGATGTACAGGGCGACGATCAGCGCCCGCACCACCGACTCCCCCACCGTAATAGTGTTGCCGGACAGCAGCGTCACCGGCCCGACGGGGAAGATCATCGCGCCGATGGCGGCCCCTGCCAGCGCCACCATCAAGGTGGCCACCAGGCAGAACACCGCTGCCCCGACGTACTTCACCACCAGCAGCCGGACCCGACCCGCCGGCGCGATGAGCAGGTAGCGCAGGGTCCCGAGCCCTGCCTCACCCGCGATCGTGTCCCCCGCCACCACACCGACGGTGAGCGGCAGGAACAACGGGATCGACACCGCCAGCGCCGTGATCCCGACGAACAACCCGTTCTGCGTCACCCGGTCCAGGAAGGGCGGGCCCTCCCCGGGATGGGGCGGGCTCGCCGACAGCTTCACGGCCACGGCGATGAGCACCGGGATCGCGGCCAGCGCCAACAGCATCGCCCAGGTCCGCCGCCTGACGAACAACGTGCGCAGCTCGGACACCAGCAGGTCGGGCCGCAGCCACCCCTGTCGGCGGGGCCGTGGCCCCGCGATCGACCCCTGGGCCCGCGACTCCTCAGCCCGCGATCCCTCAACCTGCGACATCGAAGCCCTCCCCCGTCAGTGCGACGAACCGGTCCTCGAGGCTGCTCTCCTGCACCTCGAACCCCCGGACCCGCACCCCGGCGGCCACCAGGGCCGCCACCACGGACTCCGGCGGCACCGCGCCGTCCAGAACCTCCGCCGTGACGTCGTCCCCCGGGTCCCCGGGCACCTGGCCCAGCCCGAACCGCGCAAGCACCGCGCGAGCCGCGTCGACGTCCGGTGTCCGCACGACGATCCTCGGCCGGCCGGCGCTGCGCAGCTCGGCCAGCGTCCCCTGGGCGACCAGCCGTCCGACGCTCATCACCCCCGCGTGGGTGCAGATCTGCTGCACCTCCGCCAACAGGTGGGAGCTGACGAACACCGTTGTCCCGTCCGCCGCCAGCGACCGCACCAGAGAACGGACCTCGCGGGTTCCCTGCGGGTCCAGCCCGTTCGTCGGCTCGTCCAGGACGAGCAGGTCTCGCGGCTGCAGCAGGGCAGCCGCGATCCCCAGCCGCTGCTTCATTCCCAGCGAGTAGGCACGCACCTTCTTCCCGGCGGCGTGCGTGAGGCCGACCACCTCGAGGGCGTGACCGATCCGCTGCCGGCGCGTGGCGCCGTCCGCATCGGGGTTGGCGCTGTCGAAACGAACCAAGTTCGCCGCCCCCGACAGGAACGGGTAGAAGGCCGGTCCCTCCACCAGGGCCCCCACCCTGGGCAGCACCTGCCGAAGTCGTTGCGGCACAGGCTGCCCCAGCAGCTCCACGTCCCCGGCGGTGGGCGAGGCGAGCCCCAGGAGCATCCGGATCGTCGTCGTCTTGCCGGAGCCGTTCGGGCCCAGGAAGCCGAACACCGAGCCCTTGGGCACGGCCAGGTCCAGCTCGGCGACAGCGAACTGCTTACCGAACCGCTTCGTCAGCCCGCGGGTGGAGATCGCGAGCTCGGCCACGGTCTCCAGACGTCACCGGTCCTGGGCAACGGCCTGAAGCCGTTGCAGCGGAACGCTTCCAGCGAGAACGGTGCCGTCGTCCTCGAGCAGCACGTTGATCAGGGAGGTCTGCAGCAGCCTGCCGCCGTCCACCCGCTTCGTCATCTGGGCGAACAGCGGGTTCGAGGTCAGCATGGACGGCGACACGCCGGTCCGGGTGACCACCACCGCGTCCCAGCCGTCCCCGACCACCTGCGGCCGGCTCTGCGCGGGCAGCTTGCCTCCCGGCGCCCGGCGTTCGGCCTTCGGTTGGTCCGCGGGCAGCGTCCGCTCGGTCACCTTCGCCCCGCTCGGGGGGCTGAACCGGAAGACGCTCGCGTCAGGTGCCTTGAAGGTCACCTCGGTGAAGGCCACGCTGAACGCGGGCTTGTCCTGCCCCCTCGCGGTCACTCGCACGGCCAGCGGGAGACCGGTCGCCGAGTCGACGTCCATGCTCACCTCGCCGATCAGGGTGGTGGCCTTGGTCGTACCCGGCTTCGGGCTCAGCACCAGCTCGTAGGCGCTCCGCCCGGCGACCTTGGCCGCCGAACCCGAGCTCACCTGCGTGCTCGGGCCGACCATCGCCAGGAAGCGCTGCGCCAGCGCATCGGGGGTCAGGACCTGGCCGGACAGCTCCTGGTCCCCGGCCTTGCCCGTGTGCTGCTCGGCGGTGGCGCCGGCCGGTAGCCGCAAGCGGGTCGCCTCGTTGCGGGCCGAGTCATACACCCACACGCTGTCGCCGTTGCGGACGACGTCCCGCTCGGCCAGCTGGTCGAGCACCTGTACCCGAGCCCTCTGCGGCCCGTCGACGTACACCCGGGCGGTGCGGGACCCGGTCAGCAGCTCCAGCAGGCTCGCCGCGCCGGCGGACTGCCCCTGGCTGCCCGTCTCCTCGCCACCGCTCGGCAGCTTCGGCAGCCCCAGCTCGGACGTCTGCTGCACGGTCCCGTACAGCGCCTCGACCTTGCTGCCGACCGCCAGCGCGACGATCTGCTCGGGGGTTTTCGCCGGCAGGTCGGCCGGTGCGTCCGCCTGCGCACCGGACATCGCCACGCCCGCCGCTATCACCGCGGGTGCAGCCACCGCAGGAACCCACCGCCGCCAGCGCCTAGTGCTCATAGCACGACGGTACGTCCCCGGTCCCCTACACCGAAAGCAGGCGTCTCAATGTCGCGCTCGTGACGGCTCCGTAAGCAAGGTGCGGGACGACGTCACTCGCCCAGTCGGCGAGGCTCCACGTCCGCGGGTCGGTCACCTTCATCACCGTCATCGGCCCGTTCGCCGCCACCATCGCGCCGAGCGCGGTCGCCAGGGCCGCCGCGACTGGGGGCAGCCGGACGCCGGAGGCCCGGACGGCCCCCACGCCGGCACCGAGCGCGGTACCGGTGAGCAGACCGAGCAGTGCGCCGAGGCCCTGGACCCGGTTCGCCCGGGTCTGCTCGTCCCCCGGGATGGTGACGTGGACGCCGGCGGCCAGGCGTTCCACGGAGTCCTCCGGGGTGCTGCTGGCTCCCCTGCCCCGGACCACCATGTCCAGGTAGGTGGTCATGTTCAGGGCTGTGGTGCCGGCAGCACCAGCGGCGGCACCGGCCAGGACTCCTCGCAGGACGTGGGTCATGGGAAGGCTCTTCCCGGTCGGGCGAGCCTCATGCCCTGCTGATTCCCGCCTCGACGGCCTCGATCAGCCGCGACCGCAGCTCGTGGGCTGCGATCACCGCGTCGACCGAGCCGACCGCGACCGCCCTCTGGATGCTGTGCACCGAGTCGAACTCGGCAGCCACCTCACCCAGCTTCTCGGTCCGCACCGCCTGCCGCAGCTCGTCCAGCTCGGCCAGCAGCGCCGCCCGCCGAGCACCCTCGGCCGAGCTCAGCTCCTCCTGCAGCGTCCGCACCCTGGGGTCGGCAGCGGTGCGCGCGTCCACCTCGCCGGAGAACACCACCGCGGCCGCTGGTGCGCCGCCGATCACGGAGGCGTACGACCCCTCCACCGCGAGCACGGTCATGTTGTCGTTCAAGGCCTTGGAGAACACCACGAACGCGCCGCCGTGGTAGCGCGAGATGACGCAGAACACGATCGGGCCGGAGAAGTTGACCATGGCGCGGCCGATCTCCGCCCCGTACTCCAGCTGCAGGTTGCGCATGGAGTCGGGCGACCCGTCGAACCCGGACAGGTTGGCCAGGACGACCAGCGGCCGGTTGCCGCTCGCGGCGTTGATCGCCCGCGCGGTCTTCTTGGACGACCGCGGGAACAGCGTCCCCGCCGTCCAGGTGTCCGGGCCGTCGCTGGGCGGGAAGCCGAGCCGCGGCACGGGACGGGACTCGATGCCGATCATGCAGACGGGCCGGCCGCCGAGGTGAGCGTCCACGACGACCGACGTGTCGGCGTCCACCATTCCGGCCCAACGCTCCAGGAGCGGATGGTCCTGGTCCGACACCGCCCGGAGCACCGTCCGGATGTCGAAGGGCTTCTTGCGGTCCGGGTTCGTGACCGGGGAGAAGATGTCGCCGACGGTCGTGAACTCGCTGCCGGCGACCTCGTGCGGGTAGGTGGTGACGTCGCGGTCGGTGGGGTCCGTGGTGGCCGCCCGTCGTGGCCCGTTCTCACCCGGCGCAACGTAGGTGTGCTCGTAGTGGGCGAACAGGACGTCGCACGCCGCGCCCAGGTCCGGCGCCCAGTACTGCGCCTGGCCGTTGGGGCCCATCACCCGGTCGTAGCCGCCGATCCCGAAGTTGTCCTCCGCCGAGACACCGCCGGAGAAGTCCAGCGACTGCTTGCCGGTCAGGACCATGGCGCTGTCGGGCGTCATGACGAGGATGCCCCTGGTGTGCATGAGCATCGTCGCCTCGGCGTTCCAGTACGGCTGCGCCCCGACGTTGATACCCGCCACGATGATGTTGATCTCCCCGCCGGTCTGGGTGAAGGTGACGATCCGCCGCAGGGCCCGGGCCACCCAGTCCATGTTCTCGGTGCCGGAGTCCATGGAGATCCGGGCGCCGGCGGACAGCGCGTACCACTCGACGGGGATCTGCATGCGCTCCGCGAGGTCGATCGCTGCCTCCACCCGGGCGCACTCCGCCTCGGCGAGGGAGCCGAGCGACCTGGTTGGGTCCCCCATCAGGACGACGCGGGTCATGCCCTCGGGGTACCTGGCGGTGGGGGTGCTGGCGACACCGCAGACGATGCCGGCCTTGTTGTGCCCGGCGGGCCGGTCCACGGGCTCCAGCAACCCGCTGCCTGACTGGTCGGACAGGTCGTACTCGGTGAAGGTGCCGCCCTCGCCGGCGATCCGGCCGAGCAGCTCGTAGGGGTACACCGCTCCGCGGCGGCGCGAGCGCGCCACCTTCTGGGCGTACTCGTCCAGCGGTTGCAGCGGTTCGGTCAGCGGGCCGCTGACGTCGGCCACCACGCCCCGGCCCGGCTGGTACGTGAACCGGACGGCGGCCGGCCGTACTCGGCCGTCGGCCAGACGCACACGCCCCCGGGCGACCACCTCGTCCACGCCGACGCCCGCGGTCAGCGGCGAGATCGTGCGCTTGAGCGCGGTGAGCTCCTCGAGCGGCGCATCGACGACCGGCCAGATGTGCAGCCACACGTGGTTGCGGTCCAGCCGGGCGCCGGCCGCACCCATCGACGTGCGGGCCTGCCGGATGGACTGCAGGCAGGAGGCGACCGCCCGTTGGACGTGCGGCAGGCCGGACACGCGGCCGTCCGCGTCCCGGACGACGGCCAGCTCCCGGATCTGGGCGAGCGCCACCAGTCGCTGGTCGGCCGGGTTGCCACGGGCCACGCAGTGGTAGAGCACCACGTCCTCCGGGGCGTCGAGCCGCGTGACGTCGAACTCGGCGAGCCGCCACAGGTCGAGCCGCCGGCCCACCATCGGGTGCATGCCCCTGACGAGGGTGTCCTCCAGCACACCGCCCGCCTCGTCGACCGCGGGCGGTGCGTCCTGGCCGTACCGCTCGGCGCCGAAGCTGGAGTAGTAGACCGTGTCCCCACCGTCCGGGCTGACGGAGACGACGATCCGGCGCAGCCGACGGCTGAACCCGACCCCGTCGAGCATCTTCTTCACCGCAAGTGCCACCGCGTCGGCGCCCTGCGGCGCGTCCGGCCAGTGCAGGTAGAGGTCGACCACCAGCTCTGGCTGGGCATTGCCTTCTGCCGCGGTGTCCCCGGCCGCGGTGTCCCCGGCCGCGGTGTCGAGCTGCCGCTCGATCTCGCGCACCAGCTCGCTGCCCTCGGCGAGCTTGTCGGCCCTGCCGATGGTGGTGACGAGGTGCGTGGGGTGCCCGTCGAGCTCGTAGTCCGCCACCAGGATCGGCCGCTGCGTCCCCTCGACCTCCCGCACGTCGGTCAGCCCGTGCTCCCGATAGTGCCGCCTGGCGAGCACCTCGAGCATCGGTTCCCGCTGCGGCACACCGCTTCTCAACCGAGCGAAGAGGAACCGCACGATCCTCTCCGGGATCGCGACCAGCCCGCTCACCCGCTCGTCGTGGTCGGCGGCGTGCGGGTTCTGGGCGAGGTACTCCAGCTCGTCCGCGACGCCCGCCAGGACCTCCGCCCGCGCCGCCTCCACGAGGGGCTGGTCGAACCAGCGGAACCGCACACTGCGTGCAAGGTCCCCGATGGCGGGGTACCGCAGCTGCGAGGCCAGCACCAGGTGGTCGAGCAGCTCGTGCACCTCCGCGGCCCGCTCCCCCTCCGGCACCGGCGAGCCCGTCCACGCCTGCAGCACCGCGCTCACCATGCCCAGGTGGGAGGCCACGGACTGCTGGGCGAGGAAGAGCCGGAACACGGCGTCCTCCAACGCCTCTGAGCGGTCCAGGTCCGTCAGCCCGTAGTGGCCGAGCGCGCGCCGCAGCCGCTCCTGGAAGGCCTCCGGCAGCCGCTCCCTCTCGATGTCCAGGCTGTGCAGGTACGTGTGCAGATACTCGCGTGGGCTGTGCACCCGCACGTCCTCGTTGTCCACCCCGGCGGGCTTGTTGCGGCCCAGCTCCGCGACGTCGGTGAAAGCCCCGAGCAGAGCCACCTCGGCGGCCAGGACAGCCTCGGCGTCCGCCTCCTGGCGCAGTGTCCGGTAGTCGTGGACGGCCCGGGCCTCCTCGGCGGGCGTCAGGTCGAACCCCAGCAGCAGGGCGCGCAGGTCCTCCAGGGCACCGATCACCCGCTCGGACGCCGACACGGCCGGCCGCGCGGGAAGCTCCGGCAGCCGCCCACCCTCGTCGGCACCTGCGCGGGCGCCCGCCGCACCGTCGCTCGAAGCCGCGTGGCCGGCGTCCCCGTCCTCGAGCGGTTCGAGCCGCACCAGCGGCGCGCCGGTCTCCACCTGGTGCCCCACGGCGACCAGGAGCTCCCGCACCCGGGCCCGGAACGGAGCGAGCAGGGCCGTTTCCATCTTCATCGACTCGAGCACGAGAACCGGCGCACCCGCCTCGACCTCCGACCCGACCTGCACGGGGGATGCGACCACGAGAGCCGGTGCGGGAGAACGCATCACCCCACCCTCGTCGCGGTTGACCCGGTGGGTGACGCCGTTCACCTCGACGAAGTGCACCGGCCCGTGGGCGGCGCTGACGACCCGGAAGTCGTGACCGGTGACGTCGAGCCTCATGGTGTGCCGGTCGCGTCCGCGGACCGCGACGTCGACGGCGTTACCGTCCAGCGGCCCGTCCAGGGCGACGCGGAAGCGGTCGGGGCCCAGGCGCGCGACGGTCACCCGGTGCGTCGCGCCGCGGAGCTTGAGGTCCACTGTGCGGGCGGACTCGTGCCTCGCCTGGGGGCGGCCGCCGTGGGCGGTGGCCAGGAAGTGCTGGCGGTCGAGGGCCTCTGCCTGCTCGTAGGCCTCGATCCCCGCCACGACCAGGGCGACCCCGGCGTGCTGGTGCGACACCAGCCGGCCGGCCATACGGACCCGGTCGATCCATCCCGTGTCCGCTGTGCCGTCGAGGACCTCCGGTTGGTCGAGCAGGTCGAGCAGGAAGCTCTTGTTGGTGGCCCCGCCCTCGATCACTACATGCGTGTCGGCGAGCGCCCGCCGCAGCCTGCCGAGCGCCTCCTCGCGGTCCCGGCCGTAAGCGATGATCTTGGCGATCATCGAGTCGAAGTCCGCGGGGATGACGTCGCCCTCCCCCAACCCCGTGTCGACGCGGATGCCGGGGCCGTCGGGCAGGGTCA
Organism: Actinomycetales bacterium; assembly: GCA_030149025.1. Taxonomy (GTDB): domain Bacteria; phylum Actinomycetota; class Actinomycetes; order Actinomycetales; family BWSM-131; genus BWSM-131. The sequence goes on from JASBSH010000365.1 coordinate 8,063, forward strand.
GCAGCTCGACGCGGCCGGGTGCGGGGGCGAAGTCGCGGTCCGGGTCCTCGGCGTTCAGGCGGGCCTCGACCGCGTGCCCCTGCTCGGCCGGTGGCTCACCGACCAGCCGTCCCCCTGCGGCCACGTGCAGCTGGGCCTTCACCAGGTCGAACCCGGTCGTGAGCTCGGTGATCGGGTGCTCCACCTGCAGGCGGGTGTTCACCTCGAGGAACGCGAGGGTCCCGTCCCCGGGGTGGTAGAGGAACTCCACGGTGGCCGCGCCCCGGTAGCCGACCCGCACCGCGAGCCGCGCCGCGGACTCCTTGAGCCGCGTGACGTCGTCCGGCCGCAGCACGGGGGAAGCGGACTCCTCGATCACCTTCTGGTTGCGGCGCTGGATGCTGCAGTCGCGCACCCCGAGGGCCCAGGCGGTGCCCTGGCCGTCGGCGATGACCTGGACCTCAACGTGGCGGGCGCCGGTGACCAGCCGTTCGAGGAAGACCGTGCCGCTGCCGAAGGCCCGCTGGGCCTCGTCCCGGGTCAGCTGGTACGCAGCGGCAAGCTCGTCGTCGATCGTCACCACCCGGATGCCGCGGCCCCCGCCGCCCGCGGAGGCCTTGAGCATCAGCGGGTAGCCGATGCGCGCTGCCTGGGCCAGAGCGTCGTCGAGGGTGTCGACCGGGCCGCGGCTCCAGAAAGCGACGGGTACGCCCACCTCCTCGGCCAGCAGCTTGGCGCCGATCTTGTCGCCGAGCTGACGCATGGCCTCGGCGCTGGGACCGACGAACACCACCCCCAGGCGGTCGCAGAGCTCGGCGAACGCCGGGTCCTCCGCGACGAACCCCCAGCCCACCCATGCGGCGTCGGCCCGGGTCTCCAGGAGCGCGCGTTCCAGGACGGCGAGGTCCAGGTAGGGACGGCGCGACGCCGGGCCGAGGTCGTAGGCGACGTCCGCCTCCCTGACGAAGCGTGCCGTTGCCTCCGCCTCGGTGTGCAGGGCGATCACCTCGATGCGCCGCCCACCGGGCTCGGACTCCAGCTCCCGGACGGCGTGGATGAGCCGCATGGCGGCCTCTCCGCGGTTGACGACGGCGATCCTGCTCAGCGGTTGGGACGTGACCACCCGCTCACACTATTGAGCGAATCGCCTTACTCACGAGTACCCGTGGCGAGCTCGGTCGGAACGGCGATCACGTCGACCATCGCGTCACCGCGCCGGACCGTGATGGGCGGGCGCGTGCCGATCGCCTCGCCGAACGGCAGTCGTTGAAGACTCTGGGCGTCGTGGACCCCGCCGGCGTGGAGCAGCAGGTCCCCCCGTCGCAACCCGCCCACGACGTGGGCGTTCGTGAGCAGTAGCCGTCGTCGGTGACGACCACCGCCGCCCCCGGCCGCGAGGCGTTCGCTGTCAGCGAACCGGGACTGGTCGCAACCGGGTTGACGCAAGAGCGTCTTGTTGCGGCGCCCCGATGAGGAGGACCGTGGTCCGATACGGCGGAGCCAACCGGGGCACCGCCCCTCGTTGGAAAGGGGGTGGAGTCGTGTACGCGCGCTCCACCACGATCACCGGCCCTTCGGACTCCATTGACTCCGGAGCGGCGATGTTCCGGGACGACGTGATGCCTGCGGTGATGCAGATGGACGGCTGCATCGGGGCGTCGCTGATGGTCGACCGACAGGCGGGCCGCGGCATCGCCACCACCGCCTGGGAGTCGTTGGAGGCCATGAGGGCCTCGGCCGAGCAGGTCAAGCCCCTCAGGGAGCGCACAACCGAGCGCATGGGCGGCACCGCGCAGGTGGAGGAGTGGGAGATCGGTGCCCTGCACCGCGAGCACCCCACGGGTTCGGGTGCCTGCGCCCGCGTCACCTGGATGCAGCTCGAGGGCGGCTCGATGGACCGCGCCCTGGAGGTGTTCCGGAGCGACTTGCTGCCCGCCCTGGACGAGATCGAGGGGTTCTGCAGCGCGAGCCTGATGATGGACCGCACCACCGGCCGCGTGGTCATCACCGCCAGCTATCGGGACCGCGAGGCCCTGGAGAACAGCCGCGAACGAGCCATGCAGTTGCGTGACACAGGCGCCGACGACGCCGGCGCTCGCATCACCGACGTGTGCGAGTTCGAGTTGGTGGTGGCCAACCTGCGCGTCCCCGAGACGGTGTAGGGACGCTGCTGGACCTGCCTGCCCGCTACTCCTCCAACGCCCTTCCGCGCAGCTCGGGCAGCGCGAGGGCACAGACCGCGGCGACGACGAAGGCGGCGGCGAACGTGGTGAACACCGCGACGTTCCCGCCCGCTGCCTTGAGCGGCGGGACCGACAGCGGGGCGAGGATCGACGCGATCCGCCCGAAGCCGGCTGCCCACCCGGACCCGGTCCCGCGCAGCGCGGTCGGGTAGATCTCCGGGGTGACCGCGTAGAGCGCCCCCCAGGCCCCGAGGTTGAAGAACGACAGCGCCATACCGGCGGCCAGGACGCCGGCCGCACCGTTCGCCGTCCCGAAGACACCGGCCGCCACAGCGGAACCGGCGAGGAACACCGCGAGTGTGGGACGGCGTCCCCAGCGTTCGATGAGGAACGCGGCGACGGCGTACCCGGGCAGCTGCGCCAGCGTGATGAGCAGCGTGTACTCGAACGACTTCACGAGGCTGAACCCGGAGGCGACCAACAGCGTCGGCAGCCAGATGAAGGCCCCGTAGTAGGAGAAGTTCACGCAGAACCACACTGCCCACAGCGCTCCGGTGCGAAGGCGGAACCGTTTGTCCCACAGCGCAGTGGGCGGTGGGGGCTGCACCGCAGGGATCGGCTGGGAGGGCACCGCCTCGATGTCGGCTGCCTTCTCGAACCGCCGGACGACCGCCTCGGCCTCCTCGTGTCGGCCGCGTCGTTCGAGAAACCGGACGGACTCCGGCAGGCCGAGCCGGACCACCAGCGCGTAGGCGGCCGGCACGGTCCCCAGGGCCAGCGCCCACCGCCAGCCGCTGTCGCTCGCGGGGACGACGACGTAGCCGATCAGGGCGGCGAGCGTCCAGCCGACGGCCCAGAACGCCTCGAGGATGACGACGACCCGGCCCCGGATGCGCGCGGGGGCGAACTCGCTGACGAGGGTCGACGCCACCGGCAGCTCCGCGCCCAAGCCCAGACCGACGACGAACCGCAGCACCAGCAGGACGGCGACGGAGCCGGCCAGTGCGGACGCCCCGGTCGCCACGCCGTAGATGAGCAGCGTGACGGCGAAGACCTGGCGGCGTCCGATCCGGTCGGCAAGCAGCCCTCCGAGGCTCGCGCCGAGGGCCATGCCGACGAAGCCGATGGAGCCGATCCATGACAGCTGCGTGCTGCCCAGATCCCATTGCGCTGCCAGGGCGGCCATCACGAAGGAGATGAGGCCGACGTCCATGGCGTCCAGGGCCCATCCCGTCCCGGAGCCGACGAGCAGGCGGCCGTGCACGCGCGTGAAGGGCAGGCGGTCGAGGCGCTCGGCGCGCGTCGGCCTCTGTCCGACCATTCGCTCGGTCACGTCCGGGAACCTTACTGGTAAGCGCACCGACCTCCCCCCAGGAACGCCGCGGCGGCACTCACCGCCAAGCCACGAATGCCGCGGCGGCACTCACCGCCGAGCCGCGAATGCCGCGGCGGCACTCACCGGCCTTGCTAGCACCGCGGAGGACCTCGGCGCCAACGGTCGAACGCCGAGATCCTCCGCAGTCCCCCCGAATACGCCTGACGATGCGTCAGGCGATCGTCACCGTGCTGGTGACCGGCACGGTGGCCTGCAGGTTGTCCAGCACCGGGCAGTGCTCCGCCACGGCCGCGACGAGCTCGGCGTAGCGTTCCCTGCTCTCGGGACCGGTGAGGCGCACGAATACCTGGATGCCTTCGAAACCCGGCCGGACCCCCTGAGCGGTGCCGAAGAAGCCCCGCAGGTCGATGTCCCCGCGAAGGTCGATGTCGATCGCGTCGACAGCGACCCCCAGCTTGTCCGCCCATACCTGATAGGTGATGACCTGGCACGCTCCGAGCGCCGCCAGCAGGTGGTCGACCGGGGTGGCTCCCAGGTTCGTCCCACCGATCGTTTCGGGCTCATCGATGGTGAACGCGTGTTCACCGGCCTTGATCCGCACCTGGGTCGCGGTGCCGGAGACCAGCCGGGCCTGCACCTCCGGCGTGATCCGCTGGGGGGCGGCGGTGGTCTGTGTCTCGGTGATGGTCATGGTTCTCCTGCTCCTGATCTCTCTCTTGTCGTGATGGCACTGGCTCGCTTGTCGTGATGGCACTGGCTCGGAACTGGTGCTCTGCTACTCGCGCTGGATGTGGCTCCCTCAGGCCGATGCGGGGGTGTTCGCTGGAGCAGGCGAGCAGCACGCGGCAGTGCTCACGGCGCGCTCACCAGCTCGACGAACGTGTCTGAGCTGATGACCGGGGCGAAGAAGGAGTTGATGCGTTCGAAGGCGGCCGCCTCCTGGTCCCTTCGCTGCGCGCCGGTGGCGTCCCCGATGACGATCGGGAGGAGACCGTGGTCCCTGGCCGCCCGCGCATTGCCCTCGACGCACCAGTCCAGGTGGATTCCGGTGAGGACGACGACCTCGACCCTTTTGCGTGCAAGCTCGAGCGGTAGGTCCGTTCCCACGAAGGCCGTCTGGAGCGCCTTCTCGTACAGTTCGTTGTCGCCCGGCTCGACCAGCTCTCGCAGCTCGTCGACCAGTGCGTCGTCCCAAGCGCGCTGCTCGGGCGTGGGGTCAAGGTTGCCGGTCCATCCGGCGTACTGCACGGCGTCGAAGTCGCTCTGGGGGTACGAATCCCGGAAGACCGAGTACCCGACCCAGTTGAACGAGACGAAGTTCGGCGCTCGCCTGGCCGCTTCGACGACCTTGATCGTCGCCGGGAGGCTGCCACGCAGGTCGTGTCGCTCGGCGTACTGGACGCCGCCCGGCTTGTAAAGCGAGTTCGACTGGCTGATCGAGACGAACGCTGCTGGGCGAGAGAGGATCTCGCGCAGATCGAGCGCCTGCCAGTGAGGCGCCAGCTCCGGGATCAGGTCGACGTTCGACGTGGTTCCAGGGGCTTCTGTGGCGTCAACGGTCGCTGCACTCTCGATGGCTACTGAAGACATGGGTGTCCCTTCGGGCAGGGTTGATCGAGCTCGGCGCCGCGTAGCGGCACGTCTGAGCGGTGGAGGGGTGTTGCCGCTTACGTCAGGCTGACGCCTCGGGGCAGCGCAAGTGCTGAGAAAGCGCTACCGGGAGACGGGCATCCGCCGCGGACACGTGGCGGTCGCGGTGCGGCACAGGTCGACGTGCAACCGCTGGACGTGCAAGGGATTGACAGGATCGTGGATATCGCAACGAGCGTTGTGGGTGACTGCGTCCCGCACCGTTCCTCCATCGGTCCTGGCGTTAGCACCCTCGCCCGATTCCTTCGGGGGGTTGCTGCGACGTCGTAGAGCCAGGTCTCTCAGCCGCTCTTGATAGGGCGAGCGACACAATACGCGTGCTCCGCAACGATTTCCAACGCCGTCCACATTGCGGACGGGCTCGTCCTCAGTCGAGGCCGAGCCTCCGCGCGACCTCTGGCCCACCGATCTCTCGGATGTGGTCGGGGTCGCCGCAGATCACGAGCTGGTCCTGTGCGCGGGAGAGGCCGACGTAGAGCTT
>JASBSH010000375.1 GCA_030149025.1 Actinomycetales bacterium
GGCTCCTCGGCCTGCTCCTGGGTGAGGAACGACTGACGCCGCTCCCGGCGCGTGGGGTACGGGGTGCTGAGGTGCGACAGCTCCTCGGCCTGCTCGGCGGCCGAGCGGACCCATCCGCGGCTGTGAGCGCTGGTCTCCGCCTCGGTCGCCTCAGGCTCGGTGGCCACGGGGTGGCCCACGGGCTCCGGGGCGGGCGGCTCGACGGGAGGAACGGTCAGCTCGTGGGCGGGTGCCGCGGGAGGGCTCGGCTCCGTCCGTGCGATCACCTGGGGCTCGGCCGGCGGCCGCGGCCGGGCGGCGGCGCCGACGTCCTCGGCAACGGTGCCGTCACCGTGGATGATGATCGGCCACTCACCCTCGGGGTCGCGGGTGAGTGCGCGCAGCGGTCGGCCGAGCTGCGCAGCTCGCTGGGCGATGAGCGCGACGACCTGGGGCCGCGCCTCGTCGACGTTCTGCGCGTTGATAGTCTGCACGCTGCCGCCGATCGAGACCTCTGCGGTGCCGTCCTCGTGCAGCGTGGCCTCGACGCGCGGCCAGGTGGCCGCTTCTGTGGTGGTGCTCATGGTGTTCTCCTGCCTATCCGAGCGTGATTCCGACCTCGGACATGAACTGTTCGGGGTCTACGGGGGAGCCGTTGACGTGCACCTCGAAGTGGAGGTGCGGGCCGGTCGACCAGCCGGACGAGCCGACTCGTCCGATCTGCTGGCCAGCGACGACGCGATCGCCGGTGCTGACGAGCACGCCGCTGGCCCACATGTGCTTGTAGCGGGTCATGACGCCGCCGCCGTGGTCGACGTCGATCGTCCAGCCACCGTTGCTGTCGGTGTAGACGTCGATGACAACGCCGTCTTGCGCGGCCCAGATCGGGCCGCCGTCGCCGCCTCCGCCGAAGTCCACGCCGGCGTGCAGCCGGGTGAACGAGCCGGTGACGGGATCGGTGCGCATCCCGAACCGCGAGGTGATCGGTCCGGCCGCCGGCTGTGCCCAGCCCTCGGCGCTGACCTGGCCGGGTGTGGTCGACTCGCAGCCAGGGGTGACGACGCCGCCGGCGTCGGGCTTGATGTTCAGATGAACATGGTCGAAGTGGTTCTCGGTGTCGGAGCCGCGGTCCTCCATCGCGCGCCAGCCCTCGTCGGCGCGGTCCGCGGACCAGATTTGCTGCCACCAGATGATGTAGTCCACGCCGAGCTGGTCGGCGTTGTCGATGAGGTACTGCGCCAGGCGGTCGCCGGTGGCGCGGCCGTCGGCAATGTCGTTGGTCATGAAGTCGAGCGCGAGGCCGCTCGGGTGCCCGTTGGGGTCGCGGGCCGACTCGCGGTAGCCGCCGACGGTGACGATGCCGAACATCGGTCCGACGGTGTTCGCCACGATCGCGGTCTGCGGCCGGACGTCTCCGAGCGGGTACTGCGAGGACGTGACCGGCTGCTCGCCGGTCGCGATGCCCTGGACGCCGCTGAGCCCTTCGACGACCTGAACGGCCGCGGGCCAGTAGCGCGTGTAGTGGTAGGGGTCGGCGTTCCGCTGCACCCGGTGAGCCGCGATCGTGGGTTCCAGCGTGTCGCGGTCCTGAATCGTCATCAGGACGCGGAAGAAGTTCGTCGACGAGATGAATGGGTCCATCCGGTCGGAGTACGAGCCCCAGGCGCCGTTGTCTCGCTGCTGGAACAGCCCGCGGGAGTCGGGTCCTACCGCATCGCCGTAGTCGATGACGCGCAGGCTGGACTCGCCCATCGCGGTCATGACGCCGATCGTCTGGTCACGCGCGGACAGGCCGAGAGCGTTCGCTGCCTGCATGATCCACGCGGCGTTGACGAGCTGCTCGTGGTTGTAGCCGGCGATGGGCGTGTCAGGAACGGAGTCAGGGTCGATCGTGATGCCTGGCTGCTGCGAGCCGGGCAGGCACAGATCGTCGCTGTCGTCGCCACCCAGCAGGATGAGGCTGAGCACGAGGCCCAGGACCAGGGCGGGGACGAGCGCGGCGACGACGAGGACGCCTGACTTCCGTTCGGGCATGACTAGTTGACCTCCTCCACGGGGGTGATGCGGCTGACGAGCCACGGCGCGTCGGCGTTCTTGCGGTTGAGCACGAGCTGATAGCGCCCGGCGTCGGTCGGGACCTCGACGGTGGCCACGTACGCGCTGGCGTCGTTGACGATGAAGCCCTCTCCGGTCACCTCCCGCACCGGGATGTTCGCGGGGTCGACGTAGGCGTAGTCCTCGGCCGCCTCGGGGGTGAGCAGTGGTTCAACGCCGGCCCACCAGGTGTCGTAGTCGAGGTCGGGCCGGGCGAAGGCCGTCATGGCGGCCTCGGCCGCGTCGACCACGGCGACACGAGATGCCTCATCCCACTCCGGCACGGGCTGGGGTTCGACCGTCTCGCCGGTGTCCTCGTCGACGAGCCCGCTCGGCGGCGGCGTGAACTGGTCGAGGTCGGGCATCGTGGGACTAGCCGAGCTGGTCACGGTCGGTGTTGGGGTAGGCCCCTCGTCCTGACCGGTGCAACCGACCAGGACGAGGGCCGCTGCGAGAGCGACGCCCCCGATCGCCACACGTCGCATCTCAGTCCTTCCCCTCGTGCCCTCGGCGCGAGGGCACGTTCGCGCCCTGGCGTATCGTCTCTTTCAGCTCGTCGCGGATGACCCTCCACGTCGAGCCGAGCTTGTAGCCCGGGATCACCCCGTCACGGAGCCAGGCGTACGTGTTCTGCCGACTGATGTTCAGGACCTCGGCTACCTCCTCGACGCTCAACGTCTCCGGGCGCCCAGCGAACAGCGCATCGAGGGCTTCGGTGCCTCGTGCCTCGTTCACCGCGCGCATCCACGCTGCTCGTCGCATGCCCCCATGATAGACGATCCCGCTACGATCCGACAGGATCGCCTACGATCCGATAGATACCGCATGATGTTGCTTCCTTCCGCTACCGGTGCCATGATGTGATAGAGGGACACTCGTA
>JASBSH010000381.1 GCA_030149025.1 Actinomycetales bacterium
GTCGCTGAAGGAGTCCGGCGTCACGTTGACGACCCCCATGACGAGGGTGCGCCGGAAGGCGTGGGGCGACAGGTCCGCGACCTGCACGGTCAGCGGCCCAGGATCAGGCTGAGGGCCTCGGCCCGCGTCGCCGGGTCACGCATCTGGCCGCGCATCGCCGACGTCGTCGTGCGGGAGCCGGGCTTGCGGACGCCGCGCATGGCCATGCAGAGGTGCTCGCACTCCACCACCACGATCACACCGCGGGGGTCGAGAAGCTTCATCAGCGCGTCGGCGATCTGCGTGGTCAGCCGCTCCTGCACCTGCGGCCGCTTGGCGAACACGTCCACGAGGCGGGCAAGCTTCGACAGGCCGGTGATCTTGCCGGTCACGGCCGGTATGTAGCCGACGTGCGCCACTCCGTGGAAGGGCACGAGGTGGTGCTCGCACATGCTGTAGACCTCGATGTCCTTGACGAGCACCATCTCGTCGTGCCCGAGGTCGAACGTCGTGGTGAGGACGTCCTCCGGCTTCTGGCGCAGCCCGGCGAACGTCTCCCCCAGGGCGCGCGCCACGCGGGCAGGGGTCTGCTTCAGCCCGTCCCGGTCGGGGTCCTCACCGACCGCGATCAGGATCTCGCGGACGGCGCGCTGAATGCGTTCGGCGTCGAAGCTCGGCAGCGCGTCGTCCCCGACGGCCGCGTCCACCGCGTCGTCCCCGGGAGCCCCGTCCCCGGCGAGGGACGCTGACGTCGTCTCCGTCATCTCACCCGCCGTGCGGCCCGGGGATGGTCGGCGGCGGCGGTGCCCATCCGGGCGTCGCCCCCGGCACGTTCGGGTCGCCGGCCTGAGCCGCCTCGTCCTGCGGCGCGGGGCGAGAGGCCCCGTTCTGCCGGGCCGCCTCTGCCGGGCTCAGCACGGGCGGGATGTCCGACACGTGACGGTTCTCGCTGGACAGCCAGACGGGACGCAGCGGCCGCTTCTGCACCGGCGCGAAGATCTCGTCCAGGTGCTCCTTGTTCAGGGTCTCGTGCTCGAACAGCTCCAGGACCAGCCGGTCCAGCACCGGGCGATGCTCGACGAGCACCTCCCACGCCTCGTCGTGGGCCGCCTCGATGAGCCGGCGCACCTCCTCGTCGATGATGGAGGCGACGTCCTCGGAGTAGTCCCGCTCGTGGCCCATGTCGCGGCCGAGGAACGGCTCCCCCGCGGTCTGGCCGAGCTTGATCGCACCGACGCGCTCGCTCATCCCGTACTGGGTGACCATCTTGCGGGCCAGCGCGGTGGCCTTCTCGATGTCGTTGCTGGCGCCGGTGGTCGGGTCGTGGAACACCAGCTCCTCAGCGACTCGGCCGCCCAGGGCGTACGCGAGCTGGTCGAGCAGCTCGTTGCGCGTCGTGGAGTACTTGTCCTCCGTCGGCATCACCATCGTGTAACCGAGGGCACGGCCGCGCGGCAGGATCGTCACCTTCGTCACCGGATCGGTGTGCCGCATCGCCGCCGCCACCAGGGCGTGCCCGCCCTCGTGGTAGGCCGTGATCTTCTTCTCCTTGTCGTTCATGATCCGGGTGCGCTTCTGCGGCCCGGCCACGACGCGGTCGACCGCCTCGTCCAGCGCCTGGTTGTCGATCACCCTGGCGGAGCTGCGGGCAGTCAGGAGGGCTGCCTCGTTCAGCACGTTCGCCAGGTCGGCGCCGGTGAACCCGGGGGTGCGCCGGGCCATGGCCATCAGGTCGACGTCGGCGCTCATGGGCTTGCCCTTGGCGTGCACCTTGAGGATCTCGAAGCGACCGTTCATGTCCGGCGCATCGATGGCGATCTGCCGGTCGAACCGGCCCGGCCGCAGCAACGCCGGGTCGAGGATGTCCGGGCGGTTGGTCGCGGCGATGAGGATGACGTTGGTCTTGACGTCGAACCCGTCCATCTCGACGAGCAGCTGGTTCAGAGTCTGCTCGCGCTCGTCATGACCGCCGCCCATGCCGGCGCCGCGGTGGCGGCCGACGGCGTCGATCTCGTCGACGAAGATGATCGCGGGGGCGTTCTGCTTGGCCTGCTCGAACAGGTCGCGGACGCGGGAGGCACCGACACCGACGAACATCTCGACGAAGTCGGAACCGGAGATGGAGTAGAACGGCACGCCAGCCTCGCCGGCCACTGCACGGGCGAGCAGGGTCTTACCGGTACCGGGCGAGCCGTACAGCAGCACCCCCTTGGGGATCTTGGCGCCGACCGCCTGGAACTTGGCGGGCTCGGAGAGGAACTCCTTGATCTCCTGGAGCTCCTCGACCGCCTCGTCCGCGCCCCCGACGTCGGCGAACGTGACCTTCGGGGTGTCCTTGCTGACCAGCTTCGCCTTGGACTTGCCGAACTGCATGACCCGGGAGCCGCCGCCCTGCATCTGGCTCAGCAGGAACCAGAAGAGACCGAGGATGATCACCAGCGGGAGCAGGGTGATGAGCAGGCTGCCGAGGAACGAGTCCTTCGGCACCTCGTCGGTGTAGCCCTTGGGCAGGTCGGCGTCGGTGACCGCGCTGACGACCTCCTGGCCGCGGGGCGCGACGTAGAAGAACTGCACGTTGTCGCCGACGTTCTTCCCGTCCGGCGTCGTGTACGGGCTCTTCAGGGTGAGGTCGACCCGCTGTTCACGGTCGACGATCTTGGCCTGCTCGACCTTGCCCTCACTGAGCAGCTGGAGGCCTTGAGCGGTGTCGATGCGCTGGTACCCACCACCGCTCAGCGCCTGGCTGCCGACCAGCACCACCAGGAGCGCGATGAGGATCCAGATCACCGGACCGCGGAGAATGCGCTTGAAGTCCATCAACTCGGGGCGGCTGCCCCCGTCCCTCCTGCTTGCTCTGACGTCGGCACGACGGTACACCGGGCCAGCCCACCCATCGCCGGCTCACCGTCCGTTCACCGGCCGGACTGCGCGAAGGCGCACCCGAACCTGACTGTCACAACGGTGGGGAACTCACACGTGTTCCATCGAACGGGCTACGACGAGTAGACGTGCGGTGCCAGCGTGCCGACGAACGGCAGCGCCCGGTACTTCTCGGCGAAGTCCAGCCCGTACCCGACGACGAACTCGTTGGGGATGTCGAAGCCCACGTACCGCACGTCGACGTCGACCTTGGCCGCGTCCGGCTTACGCAGCAGCGTGAGCACCTGCACGGACGCCGGCCCGCGCGAGGACAGGTTCGCCTTCAGCCACGACAGGGTGAGGCCGGAGTCGATGATGTCCTCGACGACCAGGACGTCACGGTCGGTGATGTCCTTGTCCAGGTCCTTCAGGATCCGGACGACGCCGGACGACTTGGTGCCCGATCCGTAGCTGGAGACGGCCATCCAGTCCATCTCGGCATTGGTCCGCAGCGCCCTGGAGAAGTCGGCCATCACCATGACCGCACCCTTCAGCACACCGACCAGCAGCAGGTCCTTGCCGGCGTAGTCCCGGTCCACCTCAGCGGCCATCTCCGCGAGCCGGGTCCGGATCTGCTCTTCGGTGATGAGCACCTTCTCCAGATCGGAGCCCACATCATTCTCGTCCACGGTTCGCTCTCACTCCCGGGGGTGGCTGGCTGGCTGGTGTCGGCCGGTCGGCTGGCGGACCAGCGAGAGCCTGCCACACGCCCTGATCGCTCCCACGCGGCCGGGCAGGTTCGCCGGCCCCTGCCCACGCCAGTCCACGACGAGAGCGTCCAGCGCCAGGACGTGCCGGAAGGCCAGTGACCCCGCCGGCGCGCCCGCGCGCACCGCGGCCAGGCGAAGAACCCTCCACCGGACGGCGTCACGCAGCGTCTCCAGGACCTCCACATCGAGACACACCTCTGCTGCGCCGGTCTCGCTCGTGGTCGCCTCGGTGAGGGCGGTCTCGGCCAGCTCGTCGAGCAGGTCGGCGTCCGCGCGCAGCAGCCTCGCAGTGCGGGCCAGCGCCTCGGCGCTGCCCGGCCCGAGCGTCCCGGTCAGGACCGGGAGCAGACGTGAGCGGACCCGCGAACGCAGCAGGTCGTCGTCGGAGTTCGAGGGGTCGTGCCAGGGCTCGAGGCCGCCGAGCCCGCACGTGGCCTGGACGTCGGCGCGCGGCAGATCCAGCAGCGGCCGCCTGAAGACACCCCGCCGGCGGGGCATGCCGGCGAGCGACCGGGCGCCGGAGCCGCGGGCGAGGGCGAGCAGGACCGTCTCGGCCTGGTCCTCCAGGGTGTGCCCCAGCAGGACCGTCGCGGCACCCAGCCGCTCCGCCGTCTCCTCCAGCGCGCGGTAACGCGCGTCGCGGGCGACGGCCTCGGGGCCGCCCGAACCGGTGCCTGGACGGGCGTCGACCGCGACCACCTCGACCGGCCCGAGCCCCAAGGCGCGGCACTGCTGCGCGGCGTGCGCGGCGACGTCCGCGCTGCCGGCGAACCAGCCGTGGTCGACGACGACCGCGCCCGCCCGCAGACCGGCCCGCGGCGCCACGAACGCGGTGGCCGCGGCCAGCGCGAGGGAGTCCGCGCCGCCGCTGCAGGCGACGAGGAGGAGCGAGCCGGCGGCAAGATCCGCGACCTCGGCGCGCACTGCGGTGCGCACCGCCGCCACCTTCGGGTCCGGACCGGTCATCGCTCGCCCGCGGTCTCGTGCGTGCCGGTGCCAGCTAGGCGGGTCGATCCACGCCGTCGAGGACGCGCCGGACCCAGGCGGCAGGGTCGGTGATCTCCTCGGGCTGCGGCAGGGTCTGCGGGGACGTCCAGACGCGGTTGAACCCCTCCATGCCCGCGCGGTCCACCACACCACGGACGAAGGCGGCCCCGTCGGCGTACTGGCGCATCTTGGCCTCGAGACCGAGCAGGCGGCGCAACAACCGGTCCAGGCCGCTGCGGCCGGTCCGGCGCACGTTGAACTTGCGGCGGATCTCGCCGACGGTCCGCACGACATCCGGGCCGACGTCGTCCATCACCACGTAGGCGTGGCCCTCGAGCAGGGACATCAGCGCGGTGAGCTCGGCCAGGGCGCGGCGCTGCTCCGGGGTCTGGATGAGGTCGAGCAGCCCCGCCTCCTGTCCTCGAACGACCTCCGGCATGCGGCGGATGGCGGCGGTGAGCCGGTCGAGCAGGGCGCCGGGCTCGCCGAGCAGGTCGCCAACGAGCGCGCGGGTTCGGTCGACCATGTGGCCGCGCAGCCAGGGGTTGGCCGCGAACTGGACCCGGTGCGTCTCCTCGTGCAGGCACACCCACAGCCGGAAGTCGCTGCGGTCGACCTCGAGCTCACGCTCCACGTGGACGACGTTGGGGGCGACGAGCAGGAGCCGGCCGTGCCCGCTCTGGGTCGCCGACGGGTCGGCGAACACGTCGAACTGGCCGAGTACCCGGGAGGAGAGGAACGCCAGCAGCGAGCCGAGCTCGGCGCCGGTGACGCGCCGTCCCACCGCCGTGACGACCGGGCTCGGCTGCTTGTCGCGCTTCGCCATGGCGGCGGCGACAGCGGGAGCGAGCAGCGTGCGGAATGCGCCGATGTTCGCGTTCGCCCACCCCGACCGGTCGACCACGAGCACGTCCTCACCGGGCTCGGCGACCAGGCCGGTGGTGGCCGTGACATGCGCGGTCGAGGCGATGGCGCCCTCTCGCAGCTCCGCGACGACGTCACGGGCCTCCTGGGGCGAGACCTGCGGGCCGGGACGCATGAGGCGGGTGGCGGTGCGGGCGGCGAGGTCCCAGTCGACCATCGAGTCGATGACCCACTCGGTCGCCCGGGTCTGGTCGGCGGCGCTGTCGTCAGCGGAGTTCGTCACCGGACCACGGTAAGGCCGCGACCCCGCAGCGACGCGGTGCAGGCCGCGGCGCCTACCGGCATCCGCAGGCCGCGATGCGAGCCGCCACGTCGTCGAGCGCCGCGCGTGCGGCGACGTTGCCGGGTACGTCGTCGGCCATCACCGCGAACGCCAGGAGGCGGCCGTCGGCGTCGACCACGGTGCCGGCCAGCGAGGTGACGCCCAGCAGGTTCCCCGTCTTGCCCCGCACGAGACCCGCAGCGGCCGGCTGCTTGGCGAACCGGTCCGACAGGGTGCAGGTCAGGCCGGCGATGGGCAGCCCCTCGAGCAGCGGCCGCAGCTCGGGATAGTTGGGTGAGGCTGCCGCCGACAGCACGCCGGTGAGCAGGGACGGCGGCAGGGCGTTGCCGTCCCCCAGCCCGCTGCCGTCCACCAGCCGTGCTGCGGAGACGTCCAGGCCGAGCAGGGCCACCTGGTCGAGGACCGCGCCCGCGGCGTCCGGGAAAGCGCCGGGACGGCCGAAGTCCAGCGCCACGAGCCGGGCGAGCGACTCAGCGACGTTGTTCTCGCTCACCTGCAGCATCAAGCCGACGACCTCGGACACCGGGGCCGAGCGCACCTCGGCCAGCACGACCGGATCGGCGGGGGCCACCGCTCGCGCAACCGGGCCGGCGACGCGCACCCCGTAGCCGGTCAGTCGCTGGGCGAACGTCTGCGCGGCGTTCAGGGCGGGGTCCTGCACGCGGGGGGCGTAGTTCGCGTTGCGCGTGCGTCCTGCGTTGACGGCGATCGGCGCCACCGGGGAGACGAACCCGGCGTTGACGTCCTGCTGCGTCCAGCCGGGCCCCATCGAGGGCCCGCTGAACAGGGTGTCGTCGAGCCGCACACCGACCGCTGACCTGCCCTCCTGCAGCAGGCGGGCGGCGGTGGCCGCGGCCAGGTCGTCCAGCCCTGCGCGGCCGTTGACGGCCTGTGGGTCACCGGCTCCCGCCGCGAGCAGCACGTCACCCCCCGCTACGAGGACCACCTCGTCGGCTGCCACG
>JASBSH010000403.1 GCA_030149025.1 Actinomycetales bacterium
CGGGATGCTGTCGAACGAGGGGACGAGCCAGATGAGACGACGGCCAGGAACAATGGCGGCCGCTGCCATAGCAGTGGCGACAGCGTTGGGCGGCGTAGCGGTGAGCGCCGCTCCGGCCTACGCCGCGACAAGCTGTAGTGATACGCTCCAGAAGAGATCACAGACGGGGCTCGATGCCTATCGTGCGGGCACAAGCTGCTCGTCCATTCAG
Source organism: Actinomycetales bacterium (assembly GCA_030149025.1). Taxonomy (GTDB): domain Bacteria; phylum Actinomycetota; class Actinomycetes; order Actinomycetales; family BWSM-131; genus BWSM-131. The sequence goes on from JASBSH010000403.1 coordinate 212, forward strand.
GCCAATTATAAGGTGCGGGCGAAGTTAATCCGTGACGGCGGGCCAGACTACTTCAGTCAGTGGTTCACGCAGCGGAACGTTTGGTATTACACCGGCTGGTACACCTGCTATGCGGGCTGCAAGGCGGGGCACGAAACCCAGCCCGTCTGACCGGAAGATAAGCAGTCTTCACGCCTGCGAGGCGTCACCCGAAAGGGACAGGGAGACTGATCCAACGATGATCGCGTCGCGTGGAGTCGACTTTCCGCCGGCGCTCTGCGGGCGATGATCGTTCGGCGCCCGAGCGCCGTGAAGCCAATGATCGCCTTGACGAAGGGGTTTAGTGAGAAATTGTGGCGGTCATCGAACTCACCGGTGTCTCCGTCGACTACGGTTCCGCGATGCCGCTGGCCGGGGTCTCAGTCACTCTGGCCGGCGGCAGCACCGCCGTCATGGGCCCCAGCGGAAGCGGGAAAAGCACGCTGCTGCGGGTCATCGCAGGAGCCCAGGTCCCGACGACAGGTTCTGTCTGCATCGACGGCCGACCCGTCCGGCGTGCCACCTGGGCCACTCCCAGCGACGTGAGAGTGGCGATGATCTACCAAGACTACCGTCTGGTCCAGTTCCTCACCGTGCGCGAAAACGTGCTTCTCGCAGCGGAGCTCCGCGGCGCATCCTGCGATTCGGCGACTGTCGAGCGTCAGTTGAGCCGGGTCCTGCTGGAACCGGACGTGGCGGACCGCCTGCCCTCGACCCTCTCCGGAGGACAGCAGCAGCGGGTCGCGATCGCCCGCGCGCTGGTGACCGGGGCGTCAGTGATAGTCGCCGACGAACCGACCGGAGCGCTGGACGGCGAGAACACCCGGCGGGTGGCAGACGTCCTGGCGAGCCTCAGCGAACGCGACGGCCTGACAGTGGTGGTGGCCACCCACGACCCCGCGGTGGCGAGTCACATGCAGTCGTGCCTGGCGCTTGAGTGCGGTGCCCTCAAGGCTGCTGTCGCGTGACTCGTCGTGCTCTGTGGAGCCAGTTGCGTCGCCGCCCCGCTACGACAGCGATCGTGTTCCTGCTCGGGCTCCTGCTCGCAGTCGGAGTCATCGGCCCCGCCACCGTCCGACTGAGCGCGGAGCGCGCCGTCGGCGATTCGCTTCGTGCCGATCTCGGCGGCAGGACATACGCGCTGCAGACCGGCGACCCCGACGTGGCGGCCGTCATGGCCACGGTCCGCGGTGCGAGTCCGGTCCTGGACGACGTCGGCGCAGTGTCGGACGGCGCCCGCCGCTTTCGGGTCAGTGCCAGCCTTCGCCTCACGGATGACCCCGACCTGCGCCTGGGTGTACTCACCAAAGGAATCCGGCCGAGCCGGCCGGGGGAGGCTCTGTTGAGCGAGGCGGCGGCCGAGGCAGTCGGCCTCGGCATCGGTGACCGAGGCATCGTGAGCGCGTCGTCCGGTGATCTGGACTTGACGATCACTGGTCTCACCGTCGACCCGGCGGACACCGGGACGAGAACGGCGGTGATCTTGCTCGGTCCGGATGCCCGGCGCGGGGCTACCCGCTGGTTGGGCGATGCTTCCTTGCTGGACGTGGCCGCGCTGCAGCGGCCACTCGAAGAACGACGGGCGAGCATCCAGTCGACTGGAGGGCTCGTGGAGGCCGCCGCCAAGGCGCAACCCCAGTTCGTGACCGCGCTGCGTTCCTTGCCATGGAGCGCCGGACTCGCAGTCGCCGTTCTCCTTGCTGCCTTCGCAGGGATGCGTGCTCGCCGCTGGTCCGCCGACGTCGAGACGCTGGTCGCTGCAGGCATGGGTTACGGAGCCGCGTGGCGTCTGGTGCTCGACGGGACAGCGGCAGTACTTCTCACCGGCCTGGTAGCGGGCGCCGGCCTCACACTCGGTACGCTCGGGTGGTTCCGGGTCGAGGTGTCGTCGTGGTTCGGTCAACGATGGGTCACGCTCGGGATTCCCTGGATCGCCCCGCTCGCGCTGGCCCTCGCCTTCGGCTGCGTGGTGCTCCTGCTGCGGTGGCCTCCACGGTCCGCCTGGTCCCGGCTTCGAGGCCTGATCCGCCGCCCGGCCGCGTCGAGTAGGGCTGCCCGACGGTGGGCTCCGTGGACAGTCCTCGTCGTGGCACTGGCCGCATGGACGGCCCTCCTCGCCGACGTGGAGTCGAAGACGGCGGAGAGAGCGTTGGTCCTGCTGCCGATGCTCGCGGCCGTCGCGGTCGCCACGCTTCCGTTCGCAGTGGCGCCGTTGCTCCGGATCGGGCTGGGGCCCGCTCTGCGCGCGATATCCCGAGCCGTGGCGAACGGCTTGGCCGTGATCGTCGCCGCGGCGGCGGTTATCGCGTTGCTTGCCGGCACCTGGTCCGCCCAGCAGTACCGTGACGCGCGTTCGGGTGAACTCGCGTCCAGCCCGATGCAACCCGCTGGATCCCTGGTGGTCGACCGGATGCCCGACACCGCCTTGGACACCTTGCGGCGTGTGTACCGCGCGGCAGGCGGTGCAGAGATGGTCGCGTGGAAACTTCCCGACGAGTCCAGCCGCGGCCTGAGGGTGACATCACCGACGTTGGTCACCTGCCTGGCGCGGTCCGGAGCCGACCGACCGGACTCCCTCCCCGCGGACTGCTGGCCGCAGGACGCGTCGTCACCGATCAATACGGTCATGTTGGGCGCCCCGGGGACCGCGGCCTCGGCCGACCCACGCCTGCTCGACCGGGGACGCATCGGGCTCCTGCTTTTCGACAACGCGAGCAGTGCTGTGACCCGGTCTGAGACGGCCACGGCCGTCGCGAACGAGACCCTCGGCGGTCTCGTACCCGGCCTTGTCCTGGCACCTGATGGTGTCGTTGCGCGACGGTACGGGCTGCGGGCTAGCGGGATGAGCGAGGTTGCACTGCTGGACTTCGCCGAGCTCGACCGCCGTGCCCGTCTCTCCGTCCGGGCCGAGGTCGCCAGACTGGCGCCCAGCGCACAGTTGGCGGACGGGACCGATCCCACCGCCTATGACCGGCTCCGGTCCACCGCCGACCTTGCGGCCATCCTCGGCGGCGCTGCGGCGTTCGTGCTGCTCATGCTGGGGCTCACGGCGACGGCCACGGTTCACACGTCGGCCAGACGAATGCTCGTCGACCTCGGGGGCACATCCCGTCTCCGCTTCAGTCTGATGGCGCGATGGCTCGCGCTTCCGGCCCTCGTCGCCGCGCTCACCGCCGTCATGACCCTTCTCACGGCCAGCTACGCCCTGCGACGGCCGATCGGCGACCTGGGCTTCGTCTGGCTTCTACCCAGTGCGAGCCTGCTCGTGGTCACCATGCTGGCGATGCCGGCGTTCCTGCGGGTGCCCGTCCCGGCAAGCGAATAGCCGCAGGTCCGGACCACACAGAAGGCCGTCAGATGGACCGGGATGAGCTCGTCTCAACCCCTGAGTGCTATACCGGCCGTGCAGCCGGCGGTGCCGCCCAACACCCGCTCGGAGCAGGCGAGGTGGAGCTCGATCACCGGGACGGGCCTCGGCCAGGGAGGCGCAGGCGCTGCTTAATTAATACTCCAGCCGTAGATCGTGATCATGCGAGTTCGGCCTGTTGTCGGCGGTAGTGGCAGGCGCGGGCGCGTGCTTGATGTCGTCGGCGCCATTGTGACCATTGCAGTCGGTGCGCGATGTCAGTGACGGGACGGCTGATCGCCCTGATCAGGACACTGAACAGTCGCCGGATCTCGTTGCGAGTCAATGGGATCAGGCCGCCGCTGTCGGAGTGTGGAGCGGGCTGGGTGGCGGTCATCACGCTCAGGAAGGCGTGAGCGAGCATGGCCAGCCGGGTCCAGCGACGCCAGGAGGTCCAGGTGCGGACCTGGTGCTCGTCCAGGGCAGCGAGCTCCTTGCCGGACTGGAACGCTTCTTCGACCGTCCAGCGGCGACCGGCGACCCGCACCAGTACGGCCAGCTTCGTCCACCGGGGTGCGTGAGCGCGGTAGAACGCCAGCTCGCCGGTGCGGATGGAGCGTCGGATCAGCAACCAATGCTGTCCTTGGGTGGCAGCCGCGTCGCTCACCGCGGGGTCGGTGGTCTGGATCCGGGCCCAGTCGTACAGCCGCTGACCCTTGGCGCCGGGCCCGGCGCTGAGCCGCCGCCAGGACCGCTGCGGTAGCCGCGCGGCCAGCTCTTCGGCCTTGTGGGTGCCGGTGTCGGTGGTGATCTGGTGGTTCTTGGCCACCGCGAGCACGTACCCGACGCCACGCTCCACGAGGTCGGCGCGCAGGGACGGGGCGTTGCCGTACACCTCGTCCCCAGCGACCCACGAACAGGGTGTGCCGGCATCCAGGGCAGCGGCGATCATCTGTTGTGCCAGCGCCGGTTTGGTGGCGAACTCGACATCTTCGGGCACCCCGGCGGCCGCGCACCTGCCCGGGTCGTCGGTCCACGACCGGGGCAGGTACAGCTCGCGGTCGAGGAACGCGTGGCCCCGCTGCGAGGCGTAGACCAGGTAGACCCGACCTGGCAGTTCTCGGTGCGACCCGCGGTGCCGGAGTACTGACGCTGCACACCCACCGTCGCGGTGCCCTTCTTGACGTCCCCGGTCTCGTCCACGACCAACACGCCGTCATCGGCGCCCAGATGCTCGGCCACGTAGTCCCGCAGATCCACCGCGAGCCCGTCGTGGTCCCACGAGGCGCGCGACAGCAGATGCTGCATACCGTCCGGACTGGGATCCCCGACCTGCTCGGCGATCGACCAGCAGTTCACCCTCGGCAGGCCCGCCAACAAGCCCTCGACGAAGGCGCGGGCACGCCGCCGAGGCTCAACCCGAGCAAACCTGGGCGCGACCCGGCCCATCAACTCGTCCAGG
>JASBSH010000410.1 GCA_030149025.1 Actinomycetales bacterium
CCCGGTGGCGTGGGCGAGGCCTGCCCCGACGTCGGCGACGCCGCCGTGGAACGCGGCGACCTCGGCGTAGACCTCCAGGCGGTTGCAGGTGGAGAGCACGACCGACTCGTGGACGTTGTGGCCCCCCAGCAGGTCCCGGGCCAGGCGGCGAGCTCCGGTGGCATCGAGCGAGGCCTGCTCGAGCATCTCGATCGGCGCGGTGTGGTGGGACAGCCCCACGACGAGAAGGCTCACTGGGCCGCCTCCACGAACGCCTGGGCGACGACGTCCGCGTCGATGCCGAGTACTGCGGCGGACTTGCGCTGCTCGTGGAACGCGAGGATCTGCAGCTCCGTCGACAGGTCGACCTTGCGCACCTTGACGCCTTCGGGGACCTGGAGCACCACGGGGGCGAAGTTCAGGATGCTGGTGATGCCGGCGGCGACCAGCCGGTCGCAGAGCGGCTGGGCGGCCGCGCCGGGGGTGGCGATCACCGCGATGGAGACCTCCTGCTCCTTGACGACGTGCTCGAGGTCGTCGACGGATGCGACGGTCAGGCCCGCGACCTTCTCGCCGACGACCTCGCCGGCGTCGAGCAGGGCGACCACGCGGAAGCCTCGGGAGGCGAAGCCGCCGTAGTTCGCCAGGGCGTGGCCCAGGTTCCCGATCCCGACGATGGCCACGCGCCAGTCCTGGCTGAGCCCGAGCTCCCGGGAGATCTGGTAGACGAGGTACTCCACCTCGTAGCCGACACCGCGCGTGCCGTAGGAGCCGAGGTGCGACAGGTCCTTGCGGAGCTTCGCGGACGTGACACCGGCGGCGGCAGCCAGCTCCTCGCTCGATACAGTGGTGGCACCCCGCTCGGCGAGCGACACCAGGGCCCGCAGGTACACGGGGAGCCGGGCGACCGTCGCCTCGGGGATGCCCCGCGACACCACGTTGCGTGGTTGACGAGACAGGCCGTTGGGCCGTGACGGGGACACGGAGTGCCTACTCCTTGCTGCAGGTGGCCGGGCATGGCAAGGCAGCGGGACACCCGCTGCGGTTCCACCCGGCCGGGCGGGAGGGACCGGTCCCCAGCCTAGGCACGTGTGAACGTGTGCACAAAGTCGCGAGAGAGTACAGGTGAACGCGGTGAGCCACATCACGAGGTTCCACCCGCCCCGCATCCCCGTGTTGATCGTGGGATCGCGCCACCATCGCGCCGCCCCCAGCTCGTGACCTGTGCGACGTTCGAGAGCCGGCACGCCGGCGTGTTCGGTTCCGGACGTCGCACAGAACGACCTGCGTCGCGCGATCTCAAGTCACCTACCGTGGGCGCATGCGCGAGAACACCGGCGAGAACACGGGCGAGGGGAAGCCACGCGTCACGCTGATCGGGCGGCCGGGCTGCCACCTGTGCGAGGACGCCCGGAAGGTGGTCGAGCGGGTGACCGCCGACCTCGGCGTCGGCTACGAGGAGCTGAGCATCGACGACGACCCCGCACTGCGCGCGGAGTACGCCGAGCAGATCCCGGTCGTGCTCGTCGACGGCAAGCAGCACACGTTCTGGCGCGTCGATGAGGCACGGCTGCGCAAGGCACTGAGCGCGGCGCCGGGCCGACGTCGCTGGCCCCGGTAACCCCTGCCAGCCAGCCCTGCCAGCGGCCGTCAGCGCCGGCGGCCGCGGAGCCTCGTGACCGCCCAGGTCACGACCACGGCGAGGACGACGGCTGCCGCCGTCCCGCCGTAACGGCGCAGCAAGGCGTGCCCGGCCACCCGGCCCAGGTCGAGCTCCGCCGGCGTCGGTCTGCCGGCTGCCCGTGCCGGAGCCTGGGAGGCGACGGCGCCCTGCGCTGCCGCGACGTCGGCCACCTCGGCCTGCTCGGCCCGCTGCTCGGCCTGCTCCACCATCGACCGCGCCTCCGACGGTCTCGGCTCGGACAGCGGTGGCGCCTCGGACGGCGCCCCCGTCGGGGCTCCGTGCTCGGGCGGAGTCGCCGGCTCCTCCTGCCCGCCCAGCCGCGTGGCCAGGCACGCGGCGAACTCGTCGAGGAGCTTGGTGCCCACGTCCTGGATCACGCCGCGGCCGAACTGCGCCGGCCGGCCGGTGATCCTCAGGTCGGTGTCGACGACCACCTTGGTCCCGTCACCCGCACGCTCCAGGTGCGCCCGGATGGTGGCCCCCGCCGTCCCGTTCCCTCGCCGGTCCTTGCCGTTGGCCTCGATCACCGCCCGGTAGGCGTCGCGGTCCCGTTCCAGCCAGCGACCGGTTCCCGTGTACTGCAACGAGACCGGCCCGAGCTTGACCTTCGCAAGGCCGGTGAACTCGTCGCCGTCCACGGAGGTGATCTCCGCACCAGGCAGGCACGGCGCGATCCGCTCGATGTCGTTGAACGCGTCCCATGCCTCGTCGATCCCGATCGGGACCGTGAACGTGTGCTGCAGCTCCACCGGTCCCCCTCAGGCCCCCGCCGCCGCCAGCACGGCACGTCGGGTCAGCACCCCGGCCAGGTGGCGGCGGTAGTCGGCGTCGGCGTTGGCGTCCGCGGGAGGCTGGGTGCCCGCGGTCACGTCCGCCACGGCGGCGCGGATCGCCTCGTCGGTGGCCGGCTGCCCGACCAGGGCCTGCTCGACGGCACGCGCGCGCACCGGCGTGGACGCCATGTTGGTCAGCCCGATCCGCGCCTCTCCGATCGTGCCGCCATCGCTCTTCACCGCGGCCGCGACGCCGACGATCGACCAGGCCTGCGCGACCCGGTTGAACTTCTGGTAGCTGGCGCCCCAGCCGGTGTACTTCGGCACGCGCACCTCCACCAGCAGCTCGTCCTCGTCCAAGGTGGTGGTGAACAGGTCGGTGAAGAAGTCGTGCGCCGCAACGGTCCGGGTGCGCCCCGAGGGGCCGGCGATCACCAGTTGCGCATCGAGGGCCAGCGCCGGCGCCAGCAGGTCACCGGCCGGGTCGGCGTGGGCCAGGGACCCGCCGAACGTCCCCCGGTGCCGGACCTGCGGATCCGCCACCGTGCGGGTGGTGAGGGCGAGCAGCAGGTCGTGCTCGTTCACCAGCGGGTCGCGCATCACCTCGTCGTGGGTGGTCATGGCGCCGATGACGATGGCGTCACCGTCGTCCCGGACGCCGCGAAGACCCTCCACCCGGCTCAGGTCCACGACGAGCTCGGGTGCCGCCAGCCGCAGCCTGAGCACCGGCAGGAGACTCTGCCCACCGGCCAGGACCTTCACGTCCCGGTGGTGCGAAACCGCCTCAGCGAGGGCGGCAACCGCCTCCTCGACCGTCGTCGGCGAGGCGTACTCGAACGCCGTCGGGATCATCGGCTCTCCTCCTGTGCCACCGGAACTGCCTCCTGGATCGCCCGCCACACGCGTTGCGGGGTCATGGGCATCTGGATGTCTTCCACCCCGAGGTGCCGCACCGCGTCCAGCACCGCGTTGACGACGGCCGGTGTGGACGCGATGGTGCCGGCCTCACCTACCCCCTTGACGCCCAACGGGTTCGTGCTGGACGGGGTCGTGGTGCGGTCGGTGACGAAGTGCGGCAGGTCAACGGCGCTCGGGAGCAGGTAGTCGACGAACGTCGCCGTGGTGAGCGTGCCCTGGTCGTCGTGGATCGCTTCCTCGTACAGCGCCTGCGCGATGCCCTGTGCCAGGCCACCGTGCACCTGCCCCTCGACGATCAGCGGGTTGACCACCTCGCCCACGTCGTCCACGCACACGTACCGCCGGATGCGGACGGCGCCGGTCTCCGTGTCCACCTCCGTCGCGCACAGATGGGTGCCGTGCGGGAACGAGAAGTTGTCCGGGTCGTACACGGCGTCGGCGTCGATGGACGGCTCCACGCCGTCCGGCATGTTGTGGGCCGCGAACACCGCGAGGGCTATCTCCTGCAGCGTCATGCCCTTGTCGGTACCGGCCACGCTCAGCCGTCCGTCGGTGAACTCGATGTCGGCCGGGTCCGCCTCCAGCAGGTGCGCCGCAACGGTTCTCGCCTTCTCGACGACCTTGTCGGCCGCCTGTACGACCGCGATGCCGCCGACCGCCAGCGACCGCGAGCCGTAGGTGTCCATGCCCTTGTGGGCGACCTGCGTGTCCCCGTGCAGCACCTCGACGTCCTCGAACGGGACGCCGAGCCTCTCGGCCACGATCTGGCTCCAGGCCGTCTCGTGGCCCTGGCCGTGGGCGCTCGAGCCGGTGACCACCTCGACCTTGCCGGTGGGCAGCATCCGGATGGACGCCGCCTCCCAGCCGCCGGCCCCGTACGAGAGGGAGCCCAGGACCCGGGACGGCGCGAGCCCGCACATCTCGGTGAAGGTCGAGACGCCGATGCCGAGCTGGACCGGGTCGTGCCGCTCCCGCCGCTCGGCCTGCTCGCGCCGCAGCCCCTCGTAGTCGAACAGCTCCACGGCCCGGGAGGTAGCGGCCTCGTAGTTGCCCGAGTCGTACTCCAGGCCCGCGACGGTCGTGAACGGGAACTCCTCGTGCCGGATCCAGTTCCGTTCCCGGACGGCCAGCGGGTCCTCCCCCAGCTCGGCGGCGAGCTCGTCCATCATCCGCTCGATGGCGAACGTCGCCTCGGGCCGGCCGGCGCCGCGGTAGGCGTCCGTCCAGGCCTTGTTCGTGAACACGTTGGTGCACTCGAACCGGTAGGCGGGGAACTTGTAGATCGCGTTGAACATGAACGCCCCGAGGATCGGCACCCCGGAGGTGACGAGCCCCAGGTACGCGCCCATGTCGGCCAGCAGGTCCACCTTCAGCCCGGTGACCCTGCCGTCCTTGGTGGCCGCCAGCGTCAACCGCTGCACCTGGTCCCGGCCGTGGTGGGCCACCATCATCGACTCGGTCCGCGTCTCGGTGAGCTTGCACGGCTTGCGAAGCCGGCGTGCCACGAGCAGGGTCGTGACCTCCTCCGGCGTGACCTGCAGCTTCCCACCGAAGCCGCCGCCGACGTCCGGGGCGATCACGCGGATCTTCGACTCGGGGATGCCGGTGACCATCGCCAGCATCACCCGCAGGATATGCGGGATCTGGGTGGCAGACCACATCGTCAGCTGCTCGCCGGTCGGGTCCACCACCGTGGACCGGGGCTCCATGAACGCCGGGATGAGCCGTTGCTGGCGGAACCGGCGCTCGATCACGATGCCGTCCTCACGGGCGCGGGCGATCGCCTGCTCGACGTCGTCGCCGGTCCCGGCCTCCGCCGAGTCGAACACCCAGTGGGCGCTGACGTTGGTGCCGAGCGACGGGTGGGCCAGCGGTGCGCCGTCCGTGACCGCCTCCTCGAGGTCGAGGACGACCGGCAGCTCCTCGTACTCCACGTCGACGAGCTCCGCGGCGTCCCGCGCCGCCGCCGCGGTACGTGCCGCGACGACCGCGACCGCCTCCCCGGCGAAGGTGACCTCGTCCACGGCGAGAGCCGGGTGCCGGGGTGCCTTCTGGTCCGGGGTGACCGGCCAGGCGTTCGGCAGCCCGCCCTGCTCGTCGTCCAGGTCCCTGCCGGTGAGCACGGCGACCACGTTCGGGGCGCCCTGCGCGGCGCTCGTGTCGATCGACGTGATCCTCGCGTGCGCGTACGGGCTGCGGACCATGGCGAGGTGCAGCATCCCGGGCAGCACGATGTTGTCGGTCCACTTGGTGCGGCCCGTGATGAGCCGGCCGTCCTCCTTGCGCCGACGCGCCCGGCCGAGCTCGCGTCCCGCAGCGCCACCCGACGGGCTGTCCTGGATCACGTCACCCGGGCGGTCCTCGACTGCGGTCACGACGCACCTCCGACACTCGCTGCGGCCGCTTCCCCGGTCGTTGTGTGCGCACGCTGGCCTGCGGGCTGGGTTGCCGGCTCCACCGGCGACTCGCCTGCCGACATCTGTGCCACCTCGGGCGCCGCCTCGAGCACCGCCTTGACGATGTTCTGGTAGCCGGTGCACCGGCACAGGTTGCCCTCGAGACCCTCGCGGACCTCCTCCTCGGTCGGTGAGGGGTTCTCGCCCAGCAGCCCGCAGGTCGCCATGATCATCCCGGGGGTGCAGAAACCGCATTGCAGCGCGTGCTGGTTGTGGAACGCCTTCTGCACCGGATGCAGCTGCCCGTCGGTGGCCAGACCCTCGATGGTCGTGACCTTGTGCCCGTCGGCCTGCACGGCGAGCACCGAGCAGGACTTCACGCTGCGGCCGTCGAGCAGCACGGTGCAGGACCCGCAGTTGCTCGTGTCGCAGCCGATGACCGTGCCGACCTTGCCGAGGTTCTCGCGCAGGTACTGCACCAGCAGAGTCCTCGGTTCCACCATGTCGGAGTACGTGACTCCGTCGACCTCAACGCTGATCTGAGACATCCGCCCTCCAGCCCAGTGAACGGCCCTTGGGCAGATCAAACGTCGCCGAGCGTCACCAAGGCAAGGGCTATCGCGAAATCGGTCAGCGTGGTATTGGGGCGCGGCCGGGCGTGCCGACCGCCCCGTCGAGCGCGCTGCGCGACAGGTGCGAACGGTCGTGGTGCACCGGCCCGGACACCCGGCTGAGGCGCCGGCCCGACCCGCCCCACTCCAGCTGGATGATCTCCGCCGCGATCGACACCGCGGTCTCCTCGGGCGTCCTGGCCCCGAGGTCGAGCCCGATCGGCGACGACAGCCGCGCCAGCTCCTCGGCCGTCATCCCCGCCTCGCGCAGCCGCTCCAGGCGGTCGTCGTGGGTGCGCCGCGACCCCATCGCCCCGATGTACCCCACCTCCGGCAGCCGCAGCGCCACCTCGAGCAGCGGGACGTCGAACTTCGGGTCGTGCGTCAGGACGGCGACCACCGTCCGGCCGTTCACCCGGCCTGCCTCGGCCTCCGCCTGCAGGTACCGGTGCGGCCACTGGACGACCACCTCGTCGGCGTCGGGGAACCGGGACGCCGTGGCGAACACCGGCCGGGCGTCGCACACCGTCACCCGGTAACCCAGGAAGCTGCCGAGCCGCGCCAGCGCCGACGCGAAGTCGATCGCACCGAACACGAGCATCCGCGGCCGTGGCGCGAACGACGAGACGAAGACGCGCATGCCCTCACCACGGCGCTCACCGTCGGGTCCGTAACCCAGGGTGTCGCTGCGGCCGGACGCCAGAAGCCCGCGGGCGTCGTCCGTCACCGCGTGGTTCGCACGCGCAGACCCCAGGTCCCCCGTGACCGGTGTGTCGGCGTCCTCGCCACGGACCACGAGCCGCCGGCCGACCCGGTCGGGTGAGGGGTGCTCGACCACGGTGCAGACGGCGACCGGCCGGCCCTGCTCGATGTCGCTCGCGACGTCGCCGAGCTCGGGGAAGGTCTGCTGGTCCACCTTCTCGACGAACACGTCGAGGATCCCCCCGCAGGTGAGGCCCACGGCGAACGCGTCGTCGTCGCTGACCCCGTAGCGCTGCAGCACCGGCGGGGACCCGCCCAGCACCTGCTGGCCCAGCTCGTACACCGCGCCCTCGACGCAGCCGCCGGACACGCTGCCGACCGCCTCCCCGTCCGGCCCGACGAGCATGGCCGCCCCGGCCGAGCGCGGGGCGCTCTTCCACGTCGCCACCACGGTGCCCATCGCCACCGGCTCGCCTGCGCGCCACCACCGCAGCAGGTCGCTCATCACGTCGCGCATCACGTCACCTCACCCAGTCGCCAGTCACCGCGACCCGCTCGCGATGAGCTGCAGGAGCCGTTCGAAGGTCGCCATGGAGTGCCCGGCGACGAGGGCGTCGATGTGGGGCAGCGCGGCGGCGATGCCGGACTGCACCGGCCGGTAGCCCTCCTTGCCGCGGTGCGGGTTGACCCAGATCACCCGATGGGCGAGGCGGCCCAGCCGCCAGGCCTGATCGGCCAGCAGCGAGGGGTCGCCGCGCTCCCACCCGTCCGAGCAGATCACCACGATCGCACCGCGGGCCAGTCCCCGCTGCCCCCACCGGGTCACGAACGCCGCGAGCGCCTCCCCCAGCCGGGTTCCGCCGGACCAGTCGGGCACCAGCTCTCCCGCCTCGCGCAGCGCGGTCTCCGCGTCGCGGCTGCGGCGCAGCGCCGGTGTGAGCCGGGTCAGCCGGGTGCCGACGGAGAACACCTCCACCCGACCGCCCTGCCGCATCGCACCGCGGACGAGGACGTGGCCGAGCCGCAGCAGCGCCTCCGAATACGGCGCCATCGACCCGGACACGTCGACCAGCAGGACGACGCGACGGGGCCTGGTCACGCGCCGCCGCCACCGCACGGGCCCGGGTTCGCCGCCGCGCCGCAGCTGGTCGCGAAGGGTGCGCCGCGCGTCGATCTCCCCGCGCCTCCAGGGCCGGCGGCGGGACGCGGGTCGCCGCGGCAGCCGGACGGTGAGTGCGCCGAAGAGTCGGTCCAGG
>JASBSH010000181.1 GCA_030149025.1 Actinomycetales bacterium
GAGCACCTGGCCGGCTCGGGCAGCCGGCGCGGTGTCCGCATCCCGCCCCATGACAAGCACTCGGCACGCCGCGCGGCGGGCCTTGAGGCGGCGATCATTGACCAGTCTCCGATGACCGTTGAGTCCCTCGATCGCGACGGCCGGAGTGCCACTATCAATGTCGCCGGACCGGCCGCGCTCCTGGTGGCTAAGCTGCACAAGATCGGAGAGCGCGTTAACACTCCCGACCGCCTCAACGACAAGGACGCCCACGACATCTACCGACTGCTCGTCGCGACCGAGACACCCGACATGGCCGCAAACATTCGCGAACTCCTCGCCGACGAGTTGTCCCAGGAGGTCACGACACGGGCGCTCAACTACCTGAAGAACCTATTCGCAAGCCCGGAGGCCCTGGGCTCGACGATGGCTGGGCGCGCCGAGGAAGGAGTCGGCCAACCCGACACTGTTTCGGCTTCGGCGAGCTTCCTCGCGCAAGACCTGTTGTCAGCCTCGGGCTGATGGAGCGAGCGGCCGCTGCAGCTAAGACTCCTCGGGACATCGCGCGACTGCTTCCCCAATGCCGGTCCTCGTCTCGTCCAGATATCAGGATTGACACCGTGAGCGATCTGCACGCCGAACTCGAGAGCTTGAGGCGCGATAACGCACGCCTGCGCAAGCTCCTCAAACTGACCGACGCGGAGGCCGCTCCCGCTCTCGGCACTCAAATAGCATGGTTCGACAAGGCGCCGGGACCTGTGGACGCGCGTTCATCATCACGCGCCAAGGTCGAGTTCTACGCCGCGCTGTTCGGCGCAAGACGCGACGTCTACGCCGTCCGCTGGGAGAACGCCCGCACCGGCAAGTCGGGATGGATGCCCGCCGTCGAGGGTGGCTGGCGCAAGGGCCGACCAGCCTCCGACATCCGGCACCTGTCACTGACCGCCGAGGTGCTCGCCGCCCATCTGACCGGCGACGTCCACATCGGCCTCTATCCGATGCTCCCCGGCGACCAAACCTGCTGGCTCGCCGCAGACTTCGATGGACAGGCCGCGATGCTCGACGCGCTCGCCTACCTCAAGGCAGCACGCGCCATCGGTGCGCCCGCGGCCCTGGAAGTGTCCCGCTCCGGCATCGGCGCGCACGTGTGGATCTTCTTCACCGCGGCCGTTCCAGCAGCGACGGCGCGCCAACTCGGGACAGCGCTCGTCCGCGAAGCGATCGCGATCCGCGGCCGCATGGACCTGCGCTGCTACGACCGGCTGTTCCCGTCGCAAGACGTGTTGCCCGGACAAGGCCCCGGCAACTTGATCGCAGCCCCGCTCCACGGCAAGTCACGCAGGCTCGGAACCACGGTCTTCCTCGACCTGGTGACACTTGAGCCGTTCGAGGACCAGTGGGAATACCTCTCCACCTTGGAACGCCTCACTCCGACGCAAGTCACCAAACTGGCCTCGGCGCTCCGGGAGCCGACGGTCGGAGCCCACGTCGACCGGGCCCAGCCCGCCCGGTCGACCAAGACTCAGCCCAATCCGGCTCCGATCGTGCATCTGACCCTTAACGGCACAGTGAAGATTCCCGGGTCGCAACTGAGCCCGTCGCTGTATGCGACTTTGAAGCACGCGGCATCCACGTACAACCCGGAGTTCTACGACCGCCAGCGTCGCCGCCAGTCGACCTGGAACGTCCCGCGCATCATCACCTCCTACGACGAGACACTCGATGACCACCTCGTCCTTCCGCGCGGGCTCCGCGACACGGCCACGAGGCTCATCGAAGAGGCAGGTAGCAAGATTGAGCTCGATGACCAGCGAGTCACGGGCGATGCGCTGGAACTCTCGCTCGACGTCGACCTGCTGCCACCGCAACGCGAAGCCGTGGAGGCACTCCTACCGCACGAACTCGGCCTGCTGGTCGCACCACCCGGCTCCGGCAAGACAGTGATGGCGTGTGCCGTCATCGCCCAGCGGGTCGTGCCTACTCTCGTCCTCGTCGACCGAAAGACGCTCGCCGACCAGTGGCGCCGACAACTCCAGGACCTACTCGGCATCAAACCGGGGCAGCTCGGCGGTGGCCGCTCCAAACTCACCGGCATCGTCGACATCGCCACCTTGCAGACACTTGCCCGCCGGGCCGATCTTGCGGACAAGTTGAGCGCGTACGGCCAGGTCGTTGTCGATGAATGCCATCACATCGCGGCGCCCGCTTTCGAGTCCGCAGTGCGCGCGATTCCCGCCCGCTACTGGGTAGGTCTCACCGCTACCCCGTACCGGCGCGATGGCCTCGATGACCTGATCGGCTTCCAGCTCGGTCCCATCCGACACACGTTCGTCCACGCGGACTCCGACACACTCGAAGGCGCCCACGCCGACCGGCCTCGCCCTGTTCTTGTGCTTCACCCCACCACATTCCGGCTGGAGGACCCAGTCGATCTCTCGGTGCCGGGCGCCATAGCCGGCGTGCACGGCGCCCTCACCGACGACGCATCACGCAACGGACAGATCCTGAACGACGTGGTGGAGGCGGTGGGTCGCGGCCGACACTGCCTTGTTCTGGCCCAGCGAACCGGCCATGTCGACCACCTGGCCGCCGCACTCACTGAGCGAGGGCTCGAACCAGTCGTTCTCAAGGGCGGCATGGGCGCCAAGCAGCGCGCAGCTGCCAACGAACGCCTGGTCCCGACCGATGACGGTCCGCCGTTGCTCGTCGTCGCCACCGCCCACTTCGTTGGCGAAGGCTTCGACTGTCCTGCACTCGACACTCTGTTCCTGGCCGGCCCGGCCTCTTTCAAGGGCCGCCTCGTCCAGTACGCAGGACGTGTCCTCCGCGCCCACCCCGGCAAGCAGACAGCCGAGGTCCACGACTACCACGACGTCGAAGTTCCCGTCCTTGCCGCGGCGCTCAACAAGCGTGCACCCGGCTACACCAGCCTTGGGTTTCCCGACCCACGCAGGACCAGATGACGGGTCAACCCGCGTGGCCGACGGCGTTGGGTACCGGCAGACGGCCCTGTGGCTGGACGACGAGGAGCTCACCGACCTGATCCACGAGCTGCGCGCCGTGCTCGTGGCCCAGGGGCAACGAAAAGCGTGAGGGCAGGAAGCGGCGGATCGTGGCGTGGGTGCTGATGCCTGGGTCTGGATCGGCTGGTTCTTGATCGGCTGGCTCTCAGTGATGGCGGGCAGTGCGACGTCGCGCGATCACCACGTAGCCGATGACGGCGACGACGACCACGGCGGCCAGGATCTCGCCACCGATCCCGAGACGGCGCTCGAGCAGCCGGTACGAGGCCCCCGCGAGGTAGCCGGCAACGGCTACGGCGGCCGCCCACACCCCTCCCCCGACGACGTTGGCTACGGTGAACCGCAACCGGCTGATCCCGCTCATCCCGGCCACTCCCGGCACGAGGGCGCGCAACGCCGCCGCCCACCGCCCGAGCAGGACGGCGACCGCACCCCGGCGGCGCACCAGCCCCATCGCCCGGTCGAGCTCTCCGGACCGGCGCACCCGCTCGGGCAGCCGCTTGACCAGCTCCGGGCCGTACCTGCGGCCCACCAGGTAGCCGACCTGGTCCCCGATCGTGGCCCCGCAGATGCCGGCCACGATCACAGCCCAGAGCGGCAGACGGCCGCCGTGTGCCACCACGCCCCCGACCAGGACGGCGATCTCACCCGGGAAGACCAGGCCGATCAGGGACGACGCCTCCAGCGCCGGCAGGGCGAAGACCAGGGCCAGCACCACCGGCGGCGGCAACGCCAGGATGGCGTCGACGAGCCAGCTCAGTGATCCTCCTGGCCCCGCTTCGGGCCGCCCGTCTCCTGGTTGATCTCATGGTTGATCTGATGGTCGACGTTCTGGTCGACGACAGCGTCCTCCAGGGCGGCGTCCCGCTCGGCGGCCGACTTCCTGCGCCGCGACCTGCGCTGCCCACCCTCGGCGAGCCGCTGGCTCACCCGCTGCTCGATCGACGCGGCAAGCTCCTCGCGCGGCGCCCGGAGCAGGACGTAGGACAGCGCGAGGGACACTAACGCGGCCAGGATCAGCAGCAACCAGTCCCGGGCACCGATGAGGTAGAGGACGACGAGCGCCGCCAGGAACAGGGCGATCCGCAGCACCGTGAACTTGAGCAGGGGTGACACACCACGACTCTAGGCGCACCGCGCCTAGAGTGTTGCCGTGCGGTACCTGCCTGTCATCATCCCCCTCGCGCTGACCCTCTACGCCGCCGTCGACTGCCTGCGCACGCCGGATGACCAGGTGAAGCACCTGCCCAAGCCGATCTGGCTCGTCCTCGTGCTGCTGGTCTGGGTGGCGGGGCCCATCATTTGGCTGGTCGCGGGCCGCGAACGTGGCCTCGCGCGCCCGGCAGAGCGTCGGCCCATCGCCCCGGACGACGACCCGGAGTTCCTCCGCAGGCTCGGCAAGAACCGGCCGGACCAGCGCAATGACCGCAACCAGCACGACCAGCAGGGCGACGGCCAGCCGTAGCCGTCCCCCGAACCGCCGCCGGCCGTGACAGCTGCACCTCCCAGAAGGGTTGGTCGCGATGGGTTGGTCGCGTCAGGCGCCGGCCACCTGGTTGGCGCCTGGCAGCAACTGCGCCGCCGGCTCGACGTACGTGACGCCGGTGAGGCGGTCGCCGGCGAAGTGGAAGGAGGTCAACGAGGCCAGAGTGCACTGCCGGCGCCTGGGGTCGTGGGGGAGACGCCGGTTCTCGGCGGCGAGCCGCGCGATCCAGACCGGCAGCTGGTGGCTGACCAGCAGCGCCTCGTGCCCCTCGGCCTTGCTGCGCGCGTCGTCGACGGCGGCCCGCATGCGCGCCGCGATCTCCCGGTACGGCTCACCCCAGGACGGGCGCAGCGGGTTGCGCAGTCGCCACCAGTGGCGCGGGTGGCGCAGGGACCCGTCGCCGACGCCGAAGGCCAGGCCCTCGAAGCAGTTGCCGGCCTCGACTAGCCGCTCGTCGGTGTGGATCGGCAGGCCGAACGCCTCGGCGACCGGCTCGGCGGTCTCCTGAGCTCGTTCGAGCGGTGAGGCCACCAGGTGAACGATGTCGTGGCCGTCGGCCTTCAGGTGGTCCGCCACCTTCTGCGCCATCTGCCGGCCCAGCTCCGACAGGTGGTAGTCGGGCAGGCGGCCGTAGAGGACACCTGTGGGGTTGTGCACCTCGCCGTGGCGCAACAAGTGCACCAGCGTCCGGGCCGCCTGCGTCATGCCTGCGATTGTCGCAAACGCTCCTGAGGGCCCGACCCCCGCTCAGAGCCCGCCGGTTTGCGCGGCGGCGTCCGCGGCCGGGGGCAGGGCACGCAGCACGCGCTCGACCGCCTCGTCGTCCAAGGCTGCGGAGACGAACCACGCCTCGAACGCACTCGGCGGCAGGTAGACCCCGTTCGACAGCATCGAGTGGAAGAAGGCCCCGAACGCTGCCGTGTTCTGCTTCTGTGCGCTCGCGTAGTCGTGCACCGGCTGGTCGGTGAAGAAAACGCTGAACATCGAGCCCGCGTGGTTGACGGTGTGGGCCACTCCTGCGCGGGTCAGCTCGGCGGAGGCCGCGCTCGACAGCCGGCGGGCGACGGCGTCCAGGTGCTCGTAGACGTCCCGGGTGCATGCGCGCAGGGTCGCGAGCCCGGCGGCGGTCGCGACCGGGTTCCCGCTGAGGGTCCCGGCCTGGTAGACGGGTCCGACCGGGGCGAGGTGCTGCATGACGTCCTTGCGTCCCCCGAAGGCGGCCGCGGGGAAGCCGCCGCCCATCACCTTGCCGAAGGTGAACAGGTCCGGGGCGCCCACGCCCTGCTCCCCCTCGTACCCGAACCAGCCGGCCCGCGAGACACGGAACCCGGTCATCACCTCGTCGCTGATCAACAGGGCGCCGTGCTCTCGGGTGGTCTCGCGCAGCAACGCCGTGAAGCCCGGCTTCGGCGGGACGACGCCCATGTTCCCGGCGGCGGCCTCCGTGATGAGGCAGGCGATGCGATCGCCGTGCAGGGCGAACACCTCACGGACGGCGTCCTCGTCGTTGTAGGGGATGACGAGGGTGTCGGCGGCGCTCGCCCCGGTCACGCCCGGGGTGTCGGGAAGGGCGAACGTCGCGACACCGGACCCCGCCGATGCCAGCAGCGCGTCGACGTGCCCGTGGTAGTGCCCGGCGAACTTCACGACGACCGGGCGCCCGGTGACCCCGCGGGCCAGCCGGATCGCGCTCATCGTCGCCTCGGTGCCGGAACTCACGAGCCGCACCTGCTCCACGGGCCCGACCAGGGAGACGATCTCCTCCACGAGCAGCACCTCGTTCTCGCTCGGGGTCCCGAACGAGAAGCCTTGTTCGGCAGCGTCGGTGACGGCCTTGACCACGTCGGGGTGCGCGTGACCGAGGATCATCGGGCCC
>JASBSH010000427.1 GCA_030149025.1 Actinomycetales bacterium
GGAGTGCCTCAGTGGCGTACCTAGAGCCGCGGTGGCCCTCCGTGCCAATGGGTGAACGCCGCAACCTTCCGCAGTCCGGTGCCTAGAGGCACTTGCGTCCCGTCTGCTTCAGTGGGGCCATGGCGGGGGCGAGCTGGGCGAGGACATCACCGAGCTCACCGGGGCCTACGTCGGGCACCCGGATCTCGACGGCCGGTACCCGGCCGAACGTGACGTAGCGGGCATCGCCCGTAGCAGAATCGACGCTGCCGACCCAGTCGATGCCGTTGGCCTGAATGCAGGGCTCCGTCGTGGGGCCGGGCGGCTGGACACCGCAGCGCAGCACGATCGGCGGATCGCCCCACGCAGCCGCCGACTGGGCGCTGACCTCGTGCCGGGGGCGGCCCGCGAGCTCGTCGGCCCCGCGCAGTGCCACCAACATCTCGGCGCACGCGGGGTCGGTGGCGTCGGGGGCCGCCTGCACGGTGACGGTCGACGCGCACCCGGAGAGAAGGGAGGCGAGCAGGAGGGCCGACGCGGCGGCGACCGCGGCCCTGATGGAGAGGCTCAAGGGCAAGTCAGGCGTGCACCACCGTGCAGGTGACCGTGCGGTCGATGCCCGGCACACCCTGGATCTTCGACATGATCAACGGCCCGAGCTCGTCCACGCTGGCGGCCTCGACGCGGACGATCACGTCGTACGGGCCGGTCACGTCCTCCGCGAGGACGACGCCGTTGAGCTGTGAGATCTGCTCGGCAACGGCCGCGGCCTTGCCGACCTCGGTCTGCACCAGCACGTAGGCCTGCACCACCACGAGGTACCTCCTGTCGTCGTCGACGGCGCTCGCCGCGTACGGCACGCTACCGTGTCCCGTCGTGTCTCAGACAGGCCCGGCGGACGAGAGACCAGATCGAGGCGTGACGCTGCGGGATCTGGGCGAATCGGGGCTGCTGGGGCGGATCCTCCCCCTGCTGCCTGCGGGAGGCCACACGCTGCTCGGCCCGGGCGACGACGCGGCAGTCGTCGCGGCCTCCGACGGCCGCGTCGTGGTGACCACCGACGTGATGGTCGAGGGCAGGGACTTCCGGCGCGACTGGTCGACACCCCAGGACGTCGGCGCCAAGGCCGCGGCGCAGAACCTTGCGGACATCGCGGCCATGGGGGCGGTACCCACCGCGCTGGTGGTCGCCCTCGTCGCCCCGCTCGACCTCGACCCGGACTGGGCCACCGGCCTCGCGGAGGGGCTGGCCGAGGGCTGCGCCGGCTCGGGCGCCGGGGTGGTCGGCGGCGACCTGTCCCGGGGCGCCGAGCTGACGGTCGCCGTCACCGCGCTCGGCGACCTGCAGGGCCGGCAACCCGTCACCCGGGACGGTGCAGGCCCGGAACAGGTGATCGCAGTGGCCGGCGTCCTCGGGCACTCGGCGGCGGGGCTGGCGCTGCTCGAGGCGGGCTACGGCAGCCGGGACCCCGACGACGCCCAGACGAACGCGACCCTGACCGCGCTGGTCGCGGCGCATCGCCGTCCGCGCCCGCCCTTGACAGCGGGACCGGCGGCCGCCGACGCCGGCGCGACCGCGATGCTGGACGTGAGCGACGGCCTTGTCCTGGACGCCGGCCGGCTCGCCGAGGCATCGGGGATCGTCGTCGATCTCGACCCCACGGCCCTCGCCCCCGACATCGAGGAACTCTCGGACGCCGCCACGCACGTCGGCGCGGAACCTACGGCGTGGGTGCTGGGCGGGGGAGAGGACCACGGGCTGCTCGCGACCTTCCCCGTCGGCGTGCCCGTTCCCGAGGGTTTCCGGCCGATCGGCCGGACATCGTCTGTTCCGGACGGCGAGGTGCCGCGAGTCCTCGTGGGTGGCCGGTCCTGGCGCGGCCGGGCGGGGTGGGACCACTTCCGGTGAGACAGCGGAAGGGGCCGGCCCGTGTGGGCCGACCCCTTCCTAACGCTTCGAGCGGACCTACCTGGTGACCTTGCCGGCCTTCAGGCAGGAGGTGCAGACGTTGAGCCGCTTCGGCGTCGCCCCGACCATCGCACGCACACGCTGGATGTTCGGGTTCCAGCGCCGCTTGGTGCGACGGTGCGAGTGCGAGATGTTGTGACCGAAGCCCGGCCCCTTGCCGCAGACGTCGCAGTTGGCAGCCACGGGTAACACTCCTGAATGGT
>JASBSH010000182.1 GCA_030149025.1 Actinomycetales bacterium
GATTCCGCGACGGAACCACCGGGATCGAAGGCTCGGTCCGCTTTGGAATGGTCGGACGATCCCCCGTTGCGGTCGAATTGGCTGCTGGTCTGCGCGGGGGGGGGCTGGATCCTGGCCTCGATCGTGGGGACGCTCCCGCGCGGATCCCCGCCGGGCACCACCTGGACGACGGCTCCCGCGGCCCGCGCGGTCGCCACCGCCGGCAGGTCGGTCACCGCGCCGGACGACAGCACGACGACGCCGGCCACAGGCTCGGCCGCGCGTGTCTTCGGGAGCTGCGTGTCGCCGTCCTCGTTGTCGGAGGAGCTGGACGACGACACGCCGGTCGTGGGGGACGCTCGCGTCGCGCTCGGGGTCGCGGGCGCAGTGTGCAGGAGGGCGGGTCGGTCGCGGTCGAGGGTGGCGACGGCGGCGACGGCTGTGTCAACGGCGACCGGCTGTGGAGCGGGGGGCAGGTCCTTCTTGAGGAGCCGGGTGAGAGCGGAGTCGTCTTGGGGGGCTCGGATGACGTCGACGTCGCCGAGGTCACCCATTTCATAGGTGTCGCCGAAGGTGTGGACGGCTTCGGTGTTGAGACGCTTGAGCTCCTCGGTGAGCTGCTGTGCAGCACCGACGAGCAGCGGTGCGCCGAGGGCGACCGCGGCCGATGCCGCCCGAACCTGGATTGCGACGTCAGTCGGCGGGGCGACGACGGCGACGGGCGCCGTGGTGAAGAGGGAGCGGCTTCCGGCTGCCGCAGCTTCCGTGTCGTCACGTGCGGGCAGCACGGTCGCCTGCGCGTCCGGCGTGGTGTGGACGAAGGCGGCGGGCCGGCTTTGGTCCTGCTGCTCGGGCGGACTCTTGTCAGCGTTCGCGGGTGTGGAGCCGGTGCAGCCGGCTATCGCAAGGGAGAGGGCCGCCATCGCCGCGACGAGTGCCGGAACGGTTCGGCGCATCCCGGAAGGCTACGTTGCGCTGTCCGCGTTGTCGTGATCATCCGAAGGGTGGGAGGCCGATTTCGGGACGGGGCCGGGGCTCAGGTAGTCTCGTGCGTCGGACATCAGTCCTGCGCCCGTAGCTCAACGGATAGAGCATCTGACTACGGATCAGAAGGTTGGGGGTTCGAGTCCCTCCGGGCGCGCTCGTTTTAGACAGCGACGGGAAAAGGCCCTGACAAGCGGAAACGCTGGTCAGGGCCCTTTGTCATTGCTTGCGATCAATCGGCGGCGCGGGAGAGGTGCTTCACCAGAGCGTCGGTGTAATCCGCGGGCGCCTCGATGTGCGGGCTGTGCCCCACGCCCTCGAGCACCACTTCGGTGTAGTCACCACCGTTGGCCTGGTATCGGTCGAGCACCGCCCGCGTCTGCGTGATCATCGGCTGCGGTGGGCAGTCGTCCGCGCCTGGCCACCCGGGGACGGCGCCGACCGCCCCGAGCTGCGCCAGGTCGAACATCGACTCGTTGGACACGATCGCGTCCTGGTCGCCACGGATCCACAGAATCGGCGGCTTCGGGTCGACGTCGACGATGCCGTCAAGCCGGCACACGGTCGGCGCCATCGTGTTGAGGATGCCCCGCTTCCCGGGGGCGACGCCGGGCCACGAGCTGGACGGGGTGTGGTCGCCGGGGTAGTGGTCCTCGCCCGTGCGGGTGGTCAGCATCGACTCGACGTACAGGTCCTCGCGCTCAAGCTGCGTCCCCGGTGCCACGTAGAACGCCCGAAGGACGTTGCGGGGTGACGTCTGGTCCTCGGTGCCCGTGTCGCCGGCGGCGAGAAGCTCCACGAATCGGGGGTTGGCGCATCCGCCACCCGAGCCCGCGCCGTCCGGGAACAGCAACTCGCCGTCCTGGCCGCGCGTCCCGCCGAACCCGTACGGCGAGACCGGCGCCTGCAGCGTCAGGGTTCGGACGCGCTGCGGCGCTTGCAGCAGCATCTGCATCGCGACGCCGCCGCCCATGCTCCAGCCCAGCAGGTGGAAGGTCTGCAGACCCAGCGCATCGGCGAGCGCAAGGAGGTCGTCCGCCCAGTCCTGAAGCCCGCGAGAGGCGTCGATCGGGAGCGGGTCGGTGCCGCCGTATCCGCGAAGGTCCGGCGCGATCGGCCGGAACCGGTCGGGCAGCGCGTTGATCAGGTCAACGAAGAACAGGGAACTGGACACGTTGCCGTGCACGAGCAGCACGGGCTCGGTGTCCGGTGCGCTCTTCTCACGCTCGAGCACACGGACCTTGAGTCGGCTCGTCTCGACGTCGACAGCGCGGATACCGGCCGGGAGCGGAGTCGTCATGGAGGAAACTCACCACTTCGCCGCCAACCCAGCAAGGTGTTCGCGCCACACGGCTGGCTCCGTACGGCTGTCTGGTGACGCTACCACCACATGGCCGTCATGCCCGTGAACCGGGATTGCATGATCAACAGCAAGGGGTGTGAGTCCGTGGGGTACCTCACCGGATCTCGGTTTGCGAGCGCACGCGCAGCGGGAGAGCCTTGCCTTGATCGCACTTGATCACGCGCCGCGACCGGCCACCCGACGCGAAGGAGCCGCCATGACCGCCACCACCCCCATCGGCCGCCCCGCCGACGCCTCCTGGCTGACGGCCGCCGACGCGGCAAAGTTCGTCGGCGTCAAGCCCGACGTCCTCGCCCGCTGGTCGATGGAGGGCAAGGTCGAGCACCGGTCGAACAAGGAGGGGGACTGGTACGAGCAGGCGTCCCTGGCCGAGCTGCTGCTGCGGCTGCGCAGCAAGCGCTGCGACGCCGGACACCCCCTGACCCTCCAGGAGGACGGTGCTCAGTGGTGCGCCCGGTGCCGCGTCAGAAGCGAAACGGCTTCGGCGGTGGTCGTAGTGAAGCCCGGGGGCATTCGTCGAGTGTGAGGTCACCGAACTTCAGGGCATCGTCCGTCAGCGAGTTCACGTCCCAGTCGTGCTCGGCGCCGAAGTGGCTCACCGTCACTCGGTAGATCGTGATCTCGTACTTGGTGGGGGTGCCGTACGCCACCTGGATGGTGCCGATCAGCTGCGCGTCGCCAGGGTCGCTGCTGGAGATCCACGGCCGGTCGTAACGGCTCCACAGGTTCGGCTCGCTCTGCCAGACGCCGCCGTTGACCACGTCTTGCAACGCCAGCTCCACGAGAATCGCGCGCGCGGCCTCCTCGGGGATCACGGCCGCGGGGCGGATGACCTCCGAGACCGCGACCTGGTCGTAGGCCTGCGCCACGAAGTCCGCGGCTCCGCTCGCCATGGTGTTCACGTCCGGCCTATGCCTCTCATTCGGTGGCCCGGCTGACCGCAGTGGGCCCCGTGGCTTTGCGTCCCCACCTCACGATGGGTTTGCCCTTCTCGGTGTTACATGGCTTGCATCGGCGCCCGTGGCCCACGACCGAAGAGTCAGGCACCCGTTCGGCGTAACGAGACCCGGCTCACAGCGCCTGCTTGAACGAGAAGCCGACGGCCCCTTCCGGCACTAACGTTCGATCAAAGGGCAGCCTGCATCACGCGCCAGCTGTCACCGGTGACCGGGAGAACTGCCATGCCGAAGTACGTCTACGACTTCCCCGAAGGCAACAAGGACATGAAGGCCCTTCTCGGCGGCAAGGGGGCCAACCTCGCCGAGATGACGAACCTCGGCCTGCCTGTCCCCCCGGGATTCACCATCACCACCGAGGCCTGCCGCGCCTACCTCAAAGAGGGCGAAGAGCCGGACGGCCTTCGTGACGAGGTCGCCGAGCACCTCGCCGCACTGGAGCAGCAGATGGGACGCCGGCTCGGTCAGCCCGACGACCCGCTCCTAGTGTCCGTCCGGTCCGGCGCCGCGTTCTCGATGCCCGGGATGATGGAGACCGTCCTCAACGTCGGGCTCAACGACGAGTCTGTTCGCGGCCTCGCCGAGCGGTCCGGCAGCGACCGGTTCGCCCTCGACTCATACCGGCGCCTGGTGCAGATGTTCGGCAAGACCGTGCTCGGCGTGGACGGTGAGCACTTCGACGAGGCGCTGGAGGAGGCGAAGCGGGCCAAGGGCGCCCAGAACGACCTCGACCTGGACGCCGACGACCTGCGCCGGCTCGTGGACCGGTTCAAGCAGGTGGTCCACGAGCACACCGGCCGCGACTTCCCGCAGGAACCGCGCGAGCAGCTCGAGCTCGCCATCCAGGCGGTGTTCCGGTCCTTGAACGCCGACCGCGCGGTGATCTACCGACGGCAGGAGCGCATCCCGGCCGACCTCGGCACGGTGGTCAACGTCGTCGCGATGGTCTTCGGGAACCTCGGCGAGGACTCCGGCACCGGCGTCGCCTTCACCCGCGACCCCGCGACCGGCGCGCAGGGCGTCTACGGCGACTACCTCGCGAACGCCCAGGGGGAGGACGTCGTCGCCGGCATCCGCAACACCCTGCCGCTCGCCGAGCTCGAGAAGCTCGACAAGAACAGCTACGAAGAGCTGCTGGAGATCATGGCGAAGCTCGAGGGCCACTACCGGGACCTGTGCGACATCGAGTTCACGATCGAGCGCGGCAGGCTGTGGATGCTGCAGACCCGCGTCGGCAAGCGCACCGCGGCAGCCGCCTTCCGCATCGCCACCCAGCTCGTCGACGAGGGCCTGATCGATCCCGAGGAGGCGCTGCGCCGCGTCACGGGCGAGCAGCTGGCGCAGCTGATGTTCCCGCACTTCGACCGCTCCGGTGAGCGAAAGCTCGTCACCCGGGGCATGGGTGCCTCACCCGGCGCCGCCGTCGGCAAGGTGGTCTTCGACTCCTACACCGCGGTGAAGTGGTCACGGTCCGGCGAGCGGGTCATCCTCGTGCGCCGCGAGACCAACCCGGACGACCTGAACGGCATGATCGCCG
>JASBSH010000430.1 GCA_030149025.1 Actinomycetales bacterium
GCGCCGACGGCGAGGTGAGCCTGCGCCGCAACAGGGAGGGCTTCGAGGGCTTCGACCTCATCCCGGCGACCCTGCGGGACGTGTCCATGGTCGACACCTCCACGACGCTCCTCGGCTGCACCAGCACTGTCCCGTTCGCGCTGGCCCCAACGGGTTACACGAAGATAATGCATGCCGCCGGTGAACCGGCGGTCGCGCGCGCGGCGCGAGCGGCCGGCGTCCCGTACACCCTCTCCACGTTCGCCACCACGAGCATCGAGGACCTCGCCGCGAAGGCGGGGGGAGACCTGTGGTTCCAGCTGTACGTCTGGCGTGACCGGCCGCTGGTGCGTGACCTGCTCCAGCGCGCGCAGGCCCAGGGCTACCGCGCCGCCATGCTGACCGTGGACACCGCCGTCACCGGACTGCGCGCGAGGGACGTCCGCAACGGGTTCACGGTGCCGCCACAGCTGACCGTGCGGACCTTCCTCGACATGGCGCGCCACCCGGCATGGTGCGCACGCATGCTCGCCGGGGACATGATCACGTTCGCCAACCTCGAGGGCGCCGGCGTTGATGACATCTTCGCCTACGCCTCCAGCCAGCTCGACGCCTCCTTCACCTGGGAGGACCTGGCGCTCGTGCGTGACGTCTGGTCCGGCCCCCTGGTCGTCAAGGGTCTCGTCAGTCCCGAGGACGCGTTGCGCGCGGCGGAGATGGGGGTGGACGCCGTCGTCCTGTCTAACCACGGCGGGCGTCAGCTCGACCAGGTCGTCCCTCCGGTCGAGACGGTTCCGGCGGTCCGCGAGGCGGTGGGGGAGCGGATGCAGGTCCTCGTGGACTCCGGTGTGCGACATGGCACGGACGTCGTCACCGCGGTCGCGCTCGGAGCCGACGGTGTCCTGGTCGGACGCCCCTACCTCTACGGCCTCGGGGCCGCGGGCGAGCAGGGAGTCGCTCACGCGATCGCGTTGCTCAGTGCCGAGGTGCGCCGCGCCATGCAGCTGCTCGGCGTCCCCACCGTCGCGCAGCTGCAGGCGGAGGGGGAGCCAGCTGGTACGCCCCCGCCACCAAACCGCTCGTGACCATGCGGCTCCGCCAGCTGGGTGCCGTAGCTACGAACGCGACTGTGGCAGCGAGTCGCTGTAGCCCTCGCGCATATGCTCGGCGGCGAGCTCGAGCAGCCGGTCGCAGTCCTTGTCGGCGGCGGCGGCGAGAAGCTGCCGGTGCTCGTCGATCATGCGGTCCACCTGGCCGCGGTCGTGCACGTAGGAGCGGGTGATCCGCCGGTTCACCGGGTGGTCCCAGAGGCTGTCGATCATCTGCAGCAGCAGCTGGTTGCCGCACGGCTCGATGAGTGCGTAGTGAAACCGCCTGTTGAGCTCGAACTGCCGGCCCGCGGCGGCCGGGTCCTCGTCGGCCATCTCCTCGATCAGGGCGTTCAGCCGAGCCAGCTCCGTCTGCGTGTGCCGTCCGCAGGCCAGCTGCAGGCCGAGGGACTCAAGGCTCTTGCGGACCTGGTACACCTGCACCACGTCCTGCTGCGTGAGGTCGTTGACGAGGTAGCCGCTGCCCGGCAGCCACGTCACGAGGCCCTCGTTCGTCAGCCTGCTCAGCGCATCGCGCACGGGGGTGCGTGACACCCCCAGCTGCTCGGCCAGCTGCTCCTGCACCAGCTTGGTGTCCGGCTCCAGCTCGCCCTCGACGATCATGTCGCGGACGGCCTCGTAGACGCGCACCGGCAACGGCCGGCCGTCACGCGCCGTCCTCGACACCCGCTGCATCAGCTACCTCCGGAACCCGTCGCCCGTGGCAGGCCGCTACCTGCGCTCGTGGTGTGATCACAGCACGAGTGTCGTCGCGATGGAACCCGAGGGTGCCCTTGCCGTCGACTGTATCCAGTGTATACAGTGGGCAAGGCCTGGGCGAGTAACCGGAGGTACTGATGTACGTGCTCAACACGTGGTACGTCGCGGCATGGTCCAATGAGGTGACCCGCGAACCCGCCGCCCGCAAGATCTGCGAGATCCCGATTGTGCTGTACCGCACCGAGGCCGGTCTCGCGGTCGCGCTCGAGGACCGCTGCGCCCACCGCGGTTATCCGCTGTCCGCCGGGCGGGTGGTGGGCGACTCGATCGAGTGCGGCTACCACGGCTTCACGTTCGGTTGCGACGGCGTCTGCACCCGCGTGCCGGCGCAGTCCACGATCCCGCAGCGCGCCGTCGTCCGCTCCTTCCCGGTCGTCGAGAAGGACGGCTGGATCTGGGTCTGGACCGGGGAGCGCGACAAGGCGAACCCCGCCGACGTCCCCGACACCCACTGGATGAACGACCCGGAGTGGGCGCCTGTCACCCACAGCTTCCGGTTCGAGTGCCGCCACGACCTCATCCACGACAACCTGCTCGACCTCACGCACGAGTCGTTCCTCCACCAGACCACCGTCGGCGACGACTACATCTACGAGCACGGCATCACCGTCGAGGTGGAGGGCAACGTGGTCCGAGTCGACCGGCTCATGCCCGGCGTCGAGGCCCCGCCGCTGTACGCCAAGACGATGGGCACCGACGGCCTGTACGACCGCTTCCACTGCACCGAGTTCTTCGTCCCGAGCTGCCACGTGCTGCACTCCGGCATCACGGGTCGGGGTCGCCCTCGTGAGGAGGGCTACCTCATCAAGGTGCTGAACGCGATCACGCCCATCGACGCCCACGCGAGCTGGTACTACTACGCCTTCTGCCGCAACTTCGCCATCGACGACGAGCAGGCGACCGCCGAGCTCAAGGAGGGTCTGCACGTCGTCCTGACCGAGGACGCCGACGCTCTTGCCCTGCAGGAGAAGGGAATGCAGAGCCGGCCCGCTGACCAGCACGACGTGCTGATCGCCCAGGACGCCGGCGTAGCGAAGGCGCGCCGGATCCTCGCCCAGATGCTCAAGAAGGAACAAGCCCAGCGGGACGG
>JASBSH010000433.1 GCA_030149025.1 Actinomycetales bacterium
GTCGTCTCGGTCGTCTCGGCCGACGTCTTGTCGGTCTTGTCCCCGGATCCGGCGGTCTTCGTGGCAGTCTCGTCAGGCACGGGACGACCCTATTGGGTGGCCGAGAAGGGACGGCCGAGGCAACCAACGAGGCAACCAAACACCACCTACGGGCGGTTCTGCAGGCCCCGGTCGAACCTCCGGCGCAGGCACCGACCGCACCTGCGGTCCGCGCCGCGATCCGCGAGGAGGTGAACCGGTGACCACCGACCGACGCGACTCGGCGGATCAGGCCGCCGTGACCGCCGTCCTCAATGCGGCCCTGGATGGTGAGCCGCGGCTCGACCTCGACCTCGGCGAGGTCCGCCGCGCCGGGCGCTGGCGTCGCGTGGACGTCCAGCTCGAGGTGCGCACGGGGTCGTTCGCGACGGACGCTCTGGGCCAGAGGTGCTCCGCGGCTCGCGGTGAGCGCTGCTGCGAGGAGCTGCTGGACGACGCCACGCAGCTTCGCGGGACGGAGCGGCTCGCGGCGGGCTCGAAGAGCGGGGAGGTCTCGCAGCGGACGGTGCAGCTCTTCACCGACGGCACCGTCGTGGAGGTCACCGCGTCGGCAGGGTGGTCGGTGAACCAGCTGCGGGCCGTCGTCACCTCGCCGAGGCTGCAGGCTCTGCCCTCATCGTGATCACGCCGGCGTGCCGAGCGGCGTAGCGTTTCACCATGGCTGCGAGCAGCGGTGCCAATGAAACTGCCATCGTGATCTCGGGGCTCAGGAAGTCGTTCGGTGCAACTGTCGCCCTCGACGGGCTCGACCTCACCGTGAACACCGGTGAGGTGCATGGATTCCTCGGGCCGAACGGCTCCGGAAAGTCCACGACCCTGCGGGTGCTGCTCGGCCTCCTCCGCAAGGACGGTGGCGAGGTCCGGCTGCTCGGCGGCGACCCGTGGCGGGACGCGGCCCAGCTGCACCGGCGCCTGGCGTACGTGCCCGGGGACGTGAACCTCTGGCCCACCTTGACCGGTGGCGAGGTGATCGACCTGCTCAGCCGCCTGCGCGGCGGTTCGGACGAGAAGAAGCGCGCGGCACTGCTCGAGCGCTTCGAGCTGGACCCGCGCAAGAAGGGCCGCGCCTACTCGAAGGGGAACCGGCAGAAGGTCGCCCTCATCGCGGCGCTCGTGTCCGACGTTGAGCTTCTCATCCTTGACGAGCCCACCTCGGGGCTGGACCCGTTGATGGAGGGGGTATTTCGAGAGTGCATCCTGGGCGAAGCGCAGCAGGGTCGGACGGTGCTGCTCTCCAGTCATCTCCTCTCGGAGGTGGAGGCGCTCTGTGACCGCGTCAGCATCATCCGACGTGGCCGCACGGTGGAGTCCGGCACGTTGGCCGAGCTGCGGCACCTGACGCGGACCTCCGTACGGGCGGAGCTGGGCGCGTCGCCGGTGGGCCTCGACCGGCTCCCCGGTGTGCACGACGTCCTCGTCGAGGGAAGCAGGGTCAGCTGCGACGTCGACACCCCGCACCTGGGCGACCTGCTGCGGGAGCTGACGAGACTCGGTGTGCGAGACATGACGTGCCAACCGCCCACCCTCGAGGAGCTGTTTCGACGGCACTACGCCGACGACCGCGACGCCGAGGGTCCGAGGCCGGCGGCCGACGGCGCGAGCCGCGTGGCGGCGTCCCGATGAACGCCTTCGCCGGAACCGGCACCCTCGTGAGGCTCGCGATCCGGCGCGACCGCATCCTCATGCCGGTCTGGATCGTCGTCTTCGCGGCCCTCGCGGCGAGCTCCGCGGCCGCGACGGTCGGGGTGTACCCGACCGTGCAGTCCCGGGTGGCGGCAGCGGAGGCCGCGAACGCCGCCCCGTCCATCGTCGCCCTGTACGGCCCGGTCTTCGACCCGACCAGCCTTGGTGGCATCGCGCTGCTGAAGATGAACGCGTTCGGCGCCCTGCTCGTGGGGATCCTGATGATCGTCTTCGTGGTTCGTCACACCCGGGCCGAGGAGGAGCAGGGGCGGCTCGAGCTGATGAGCGCAGGGGTGGTGGGCCGCTTCGCGCCGTTGACCGCGGCGCTGTTGGTCGCGCTCGGGTCGAGCGTGCTCCTTGGTGCCGCCACCGCCGCCGGTCTGATCGGTGCCGGGCTGCCGGTCGGCGGCTCGCTGACGTTCGGCTTGATGTGGGCGACCGCAGGGGGCACGTTCTCGGCGGTGGCCGCGGTCGCGGCACAGTTGACGGAGTCCGCACGCGCCGGGACGGGGCTGAGTCTGGTGGTGCTCGGCCTGTCATACGTGTTCCGGGCGATGGGCGATACCGCGGGGGACGCCGGCCCCGCATGGTTGTCCTGGGTCTCACCCATCGGGTGGGCCCAGCAGATCCGCCCCTTCGGCGGTGACCGCGTCTGGGTGGCGGCCATCTCGGTCGTCTTCGTGCTGTTGGCAACGGGTTTCGCTTTCGCCCTTGTCCAGCGAAGGGACATCGGCGCGGGACTGGTGCGGCCACGTCCTGGAAGGGCGCAGGCATCGCCGCTGCTCGGCACGCCGTTCGGGCTCGCCTGGCGACTCCAGCGCGGCACTCTGCTCGCCTGGTCCGCGGCCTACCTGCTGCTCGGTGCCGTCTTCGGCAACCTGGCGTCGAGCGTGGGTGATTTCGTCGACACCTCCCAGGCGCGGGAGGTGATCACCCGTTTGGGCGGCGTGAAGGGGCTGACGGATGCGTTCCTGTCCACCGAGTTCGGGATGATGGGCGTGATCACCGCGGCGTACGGGATCCAGGCGGCGCTGCGGCTGCGGTCCGAGGAGACCGCGCTGTGTGCCGAACCCGTGCTGGCCACGGGGGTTTCGCGGCCACGGTGGGTGGCAAGCCACCTGCTGGTGGCCCTGGCCGGTGCCACGGCTCTGATGGCGCTGGCCGGTTCCGTTGCCGGGTTGGCGTACGGGGCGCAGACCGGGGACGTCCCCGCAGAGCTGGGCCGGATGCTGCCGGCAGCGCTCGTGCAGCTGCCCGCCGCTTGGGTGCTGACCGGCGTGGCGATGCTGCTGTTCGGCGTGGCGCCGCGCTGGGTGGCCGTCGCGTGGGTGGCGCTCGTCGCGTCTCTGGTGATCGGTGAGCTCGGCTCACTGCTCAGCCTCCGCCAGACGGTCCTGAACCTCTCGCCGTTCACGCACGTCCCGCGCATGCCGGGCGCTGACTTCGCGCTCGCGCCGGTGCTGTGGCTCGTCGCTGTCGCCGCGGGGCTCATCTCACTCGGCATCGTGGCCTTCCGACGCCGCGACGTCCCAGCCTGATCGCGGGCCGGATGAGGCCCGTCGGAACCGGTGAGGCGCCGGCGAAGGTCCCGGAGCACCGACTGTAGCGAGCACCGGCTGTAGCCGGAGGTGGCGGTCGAGCGGCCGGTCGAATCCCGGTCAAAGCCGTGCCCGTGCTCGTTGCGCCGCATCAGCACCGCCTCCGGCTCAAGGCTCCCAGTCGCTTGGGTTACAGTCGTGGACGACCGCGCCCACCTTGCGAAGGATGACGTGCCAGCCGCGACTGTCCCAGATGCTTCCCAGGGGCTCGGGGCGGCGACCGTACCCGGGATGGGAGATCGGCCTTCTGTGTCCTTTGCCATGGCTCCGCCCACTCACAGAGGCGTGGCGCCGTTGATCGACTTCGCGGGGGTCGGCGTCCACGTCCATCGCACACCGGTGCTGCGGGCGCTCGACCTGACCCTCGAGTCAGGGGAGGTCACCGGGATCATCGGTGCCAACGGGTCCGGCAAGACGACCCTGCTACAGCTGGCGGCGACCCTGCACCGTCCCGTCGCCGGGGCGGCACGGGTGCTCGGTGCGGACCTGAGCAGCGCCGTCCCGGCCCATCTGCGTCGTTCCATCTGCTTGGTCGGTCACGAAGCCGCCCTCTACCCTCACCTCACCCTTCGAGAGAACCTGCGCTTCGTGGCAGCCGTGCTCGGCCAGACCCAGCAGAGCGCCGATACCGCGCTCGATACCGTCGGGCTCGGACGGGCGGCGGACCGCAGGGTCCGGCAATGCTCACAGGGCATGGTGAGACGGGCGGATCTGGCGCGCGCCCTGATCGCCCCGCCGAAGCTCCTCCTCCTCGACGAGCCGCACGCCGGCCTGGACTCCTCCGCCGGGGACCTGGTCGACTTCCTGGTCGACGAGGTGCGGAGCCGTGGTGGTGCCGCCGTGATCGTCTCCCACGATCGCGCCCGGCTGGATCTGGTCGTCGACCGTGTTCTGGAGCTGGTCGACGGACAGCTCGTCCCGGTTCGGAGTCTGCGATGAGGGAACAGTGGCGGACCTGTGCGGCGATCGCCGGCAACAGTCTGCGGCTGGAGCGGCGGGCCGGGGAGGCGCTGCTCGTGGTTGCGCCGTTCGGTGCGGTCGCCCTGCTGCTCATCCCCATGGCCGTCGGAACCGACGTGCCGCTGCTGAGGCGGCTGGGGCCGGGCATGTACTGGACGGTGCTGCTGCTCTTCGGTGTCCTGGTGATCCTCCGGCAGAGCTCACTGCAGAGTCCCGCCCAGGCGCGCCTGCTCGCCCTCGCCGGCGTCCCCGGTGCCATCGCGATGCTCGGCAACGCCGTGGCCACGGCTGTGCTGCTGGTGGCGTTCGGCGCAGTCCTGGCACCGGTGGTGATAATGCTCTACGACCCGGGCATGCAAGGCTGGCCCTGGTTCCTGACGGTTCTGCCAGGGGTGGCGATCGGTCTTGCCCTGCTCGGGGTCGTCGCCGACTCGCTGGTTCGCTGGCTCGACGCACGCAGCACACTGGGGCCCCTGCTGATCGTCCCGCTGGCGATCCCGCTGCTGCTGGGCGCCACGCAAAGCTGGCAGGCCGCCGCGTTCGGCGCGTCACCGCTCCCGTGGCTGCTGCTCATCGTCACCGTTGACCTGATCCTGTTCCTTGCAGTGCTGCTCGCCGGCCATCTCCTGGATGTCGTCACATGAAGCCTCGCTTTGACCTCCTGCCTCCCCTTGCCATGGCCGTCGCGGCCGTCGGTGTCGCCCTGGCGTTCATCGCCCCCCCGGACCGTGTGCAGGGCAACCTGCAGAAGCTGATGTACGTCCATGTCCCCGCCGCCTGGATTGCCTATCTGGCGTTCGTCCTGACGCTGATCGGCAGCATCGGATGGTTGTGGCGACGAGAGCCGCGCTGGGACCGGCTGGCTGCAGCCGCTGCCGAGGTCGGCGTCTTCTTCACGGGACTTGCCATCGCTCTGGGCGCGATCTGGGGCAAGCCGGTCTGGGGAGTGTGGTGGACCTGGGACGCCCGCCTCGTCACCACCGCCCTGCTGTTCTTCGTCTACCTCGGATATCTCGCGCTGCGACGCGTCACCGAAGATCGCTCCGACCGGGCTCGCCGGTCCGCCGTGTTCGGCGTGGTGGCCTTCATCCAGGTCCCCGTCGTCCACTTCTCCGTGATCTGGTGGCGCACGCTGCATCAGCCCCCAACCGTGCTGCGTCCGGGGGACCCGACGATCGACCACACCATGCTGGCCGTCCTGCTCGTCAATCTTGTCGGCTTCACCCTGCTCGGAGCCTGGATGCTGAGACAGCGGTTCCGTCTGCTGGCCCAGCTCGAGGATCTCGAAGATGCCTTGGCGGCACGAGACCTTGAGCTGGCCGGGCACTCGATCGAGACACCCAAGTTGGAAGGACGACGTTCTGATGTCTGAGTGGCTCTGGGTCGCCCTGGGCTTCCTCGTCGCCTACGGCTCGATCCTCGCGCACTTCGCTCTGCTCGGTCGCAGCCGGGCCAAGCTGCGCCGGCAGGCGGAGAGCCTGCGATGAGGTACCGGATGGTCGCCATCCCCGCGATCGGTGCGGTCCTCGTGCTGGCCGGGTACCTGGTCTTCGGGAACCTGAACCAGAACCTGGTCTATTTCCTGACGCCCACCGAGGCGGTAGCCCAGAAGAGCAGCGAGCAGGCCGGCGAGCGGTTCAGGCTCGGGGGCCAG
The DNA here is from genome assembly GCA_030149025.1 of Actinomycetales bacterium. GTDB lineage: Bacteria > Actinomycetota > Actinomycetes > Actinomycetales > BWSM-131 > BWSM-131. The sequence continues at coordinate 5,935 of JASBSH010000433.1, forward strand.
GTTGAGGAGGGCAGCGTGGTACGTACTGGCGCTGAGACGAGGTTCACGCTGACCGACAACAAGGCCGCGGTACCGGTGAGATTCGAAGGTGTGCCGCCTCAGCTGTTCGCGGCGGGCATCGGCGCGGTCGTCGAGGGCGCGTGGCGCGGAGACAGCTTCTACGCCGACACGATGTTCGTGAAGCACGAGGAGGAGTACCAACCGCCGGGTGAGACCTCCGGTGCCAACGACAAGGCTGCACCGTGATCGCGGCCGTCGGCTGGACCGGGGTGTTCCTCGCGCTCCTCAGCTCGCTCGCGCTGGCTCTGCTCGGGTGGCGTGCGCAGCGGCGGCCGGGCGGACCGGTGCGGCGGGACCAGCTGC
>JASBSH010000436.1 GCA_030149025.1 Actinomycetales bacterium
GATCGCCCCCAGCGCGGCGACGGCGAGAGCGCTGGACAGCAGCGCGCTGACCGTGCCGGGGTCGAGATCGGGCAGGGCGAAGGCGGGCATGGCGTCCGGGATCGCGCCGATCCGGGCGACCGGCAGACCCAGCAGCTCGGCCACGGCCGTGGCGACGGCGACGGCGATCAGCGATGCCGGGAGCGTGCCCCGGATCCGTGGCAGCACAATCATCAGCGCGACGACCAGAGCGACGAGCGCCAGCGCGCCGATGAGGCGGGAGTGCCCGGCGAGGGTGACCGCCTTGAGGGCCACCAGCGCGGTGTTCTCACCCTCGGGCTTCGGCACGTCGAGCGCGAACGGCACCTGCTGGAGACCGATGATCGTCGCGATGCCGACGGTGAACCCGGACACCACGGGCCAGGGGATGTAGGAGACGGCGCGGCCGAGGCCGAGCAGGCCCATGGCGATGATGACGAGTCCGGCGATCACAGCAACGGCCATCACGGCACCGACACCGTGGCGCGCGACGACGGGCAGCAGCACGACGGTCATGGCCCCGGTGGGGCCGGAGACCTGGAGGTTGGAGCCGCCGAACACCGCGGCGACGACACCGGCGATGATCGCGGTGATGAGGCCCGCCTCGGCGCCGAGGCCGGAGGTGACGCCGAACGCGAGTGCCAGCGGCAGCGCGACGACGCCCACGGTGATCCCCGCCATGACGTCGTACCGCCAGCTGCGCGGGAGCTCGACGTAGTCGCTGCGGCGGGGCAGCAGCCGGGTCGCGTGGTGAGACAGCGTCTTCAGCCCGTTCGGCTGCGCCGTGGCGGTCGAGGTGGTTGCGCCGGTTCCGTTCTTCACGCCTGCTCCTCGAGGTCCGCGAGCGCGACGCGGGTCTGGTCGAGGGCGGCGAGCAGGAACGTGCGGGCGTCGGCCAGTAGGGCGCGGATCGAGTCGTGCGCCAGCCGGTAGTACACCGCGCTGCCCTCTCGGCGGGAGGTGACGGCACCAGCACGGCGCAGGACGGCGAGGTGCTGCGACAGGTGGGACGCCTCAGCCCCGGTGTCGGCGAGGAGCTCGCTCACCCCGCGCTCCCCGTCGACGAGCAGCTCCAGGACGCGGATTCGGATGGGATGGGCCAGCGCCTTGAACAGCTCGGCCTTGATCTCGTTGATGGGCGTGGTGAGCTCACGCGAGCGCAGTGGCAACAGGACCCCTTAGCTGCTTGGCGACTTGAGAACTTTATCAACCCGCCAAGAGCCGTTTGCTGCCCAGCCCCTGCATTGCTCACCAGACCTCCGGTTCGGACCGGTCCTACCCGGAGGTTCAGTGAGCAACGACGGCGCGGTGAGCAAGGCCGCCCGAGACATGGTTGCGCCGTCACGTCACGATGGGCGCATGACACACCACGAAACGGCACACGGAGAGCAGGAGTACCGGGTCGAGCACGACACCATGGGCGAGGTCCGCGTCCCCGCGGCTGCGCTGTGGCGCGCTCAGACGCAGCGAGCGGTGGAGAACTTCCCGATCAGTGGGCTGCGACTCGGCCGAGCGCACATCGAAGCCCTCGCACGGGTCAAGAAGGCCGCCGCGCGGGCGAACGCGGAGCTGGGCGTGCTCCCCGAGGACGTCGCGGATGCGATCGTGGCGGCGGCGGACGAGGTGGCGCGCGGGGAGCACGACGACCAGTTCCCGATCGACGTGTTCCAGACGGGGTCCGGCACCTCGTCGAACATGAACGCCAACGAGGTGATCGCAACCCTGACGTCGCGCTCGCTGGACCGCGATGTGCATCCGAACGACGAGGTGAACGCCTCCCAGTCGAGCAACGACACCTTCCCGACCTCCGTGCACGTGGCGGCGACTGCCGCAGTCGTCCGGGACCTGGTCCCTGCGCTGGAGCACCTCGCCGAGTCGTTCGAGCGCAAGGCGGACGAGTTCGCCGAGGTCGTGAAGTCAGGACGCACGCACCTGATGGACGCGACGCCCGTGACCCTCGGGCAGGAGATGGCCGGTTACGCGGCGCAGGTCCGGTACGGCGTCGAGCGCGTCAACGCCGCGCTCCCCCGCCTTGCCGAGGTGCCGCTCGGAGGGACGGCGGTCGGCACCGGCATCAACACTCCCGCCGGGTTCCCGCAGCGGGTGATCGAGCTGCTGGCGGAGGACACCGGGCTGCCCATCACCGAGGCACGCAACCACTTCGAGGCGCAGGGTGCGCGTGACGGACTGGTCGAGGCGTCCGGCGCGCTGCGGACCGTTGCGGTCAGCCTGACCAAGATCTGCAACGACCTGCGCTGGATGGGCTCCGGGCCGAACACCGGCCTCGGCGAGCTGCACCTGCCGGACCTGCAGCCCGGCTCGTCGATCATGCCGGGTAAGGTGAACCCGGTTGTGCCGGAAGCCGTTCTGATGGTCTGTGCACAGGTGGTCGGCAACGACGCGACGATCGCGTGGGCCGGTGCGTCCGGGTCTTTCGAGCTCAACGTCATGATCCCCGTGATGGCACACAACCTGCTCGAGTCGATCCGCTTGCTTGCCAACGCTTCTCGGCTCCTCGCCGACCGTACGGTGGACGGCCTGGAAGCCGATGTCGAACGGTGTCGTCACCTGGCAGAGGCCTCGCCGTCCGTGGTCACCCCGCTGAACCGGGTGATCGGCTACGAGAACGCCGCAGCGGTGGCCAAGCACGCGGTGAAGAACTCGACGACGGTCCGCCAGGCGGTGCGCGACCTCGGGTTCGTGGAACGCGGAGAGATCAGCGAGGAGCAGCTCGATCAGGTTCTGGACGTCATGGCGATGACACGTCCGCCCACCACCGGCTCCAACAAGTGACGTGAACCCCCTCGTGATCATGCAGTTCCACCCCCTGCCGCGGTGCATGCAGGTCGAGCACATCGACGACTCCCTCGACGGACCCCCTGTGCTCGCGTACGTGCTCCAGGTCGACGCCGACCTCGACGAACACCCAGATGGAGGACGACGCCGAGCAAGAGCGCGTTGGCAGGCGCGGCAAGCACCTCCGCGCGTTGCATGACGAAGGTCCGCACATCGGTTGCAGCGGCGGCCTTGCCGAGCGCGCTGCTGAAGGCACGGCAGTCGGACGACGCGTCACCGGTGGCGCTCAGGAGCGGGTCCGCGGCGGCCAGCAGCTGAATGAGTTCCCGGCCGGCGGCGATGCAGGAGACCGATGAGTGCCCCTCGGCTCGGCGGGCTTCCCTCAGGGGAGGCATCGACATCTACCGATGCTGTGGCGCCGGCGTCCGGGCAGACGGCCCGTCGTCAGGTCAAGCGTGCGACGTCTTCGTCTCGACACGTCGGCGTGTCGGGACGAAGACCTCGCACACGTCGGTGCTCTGCTGGCTCAGTACCAGTTGTTGGCCTGGCTCTGGCCCCAGGCCGAGCACGGTGTGCCGTAGGTGCTCTTGATGTACTGCAGACCCCAACGGATCTGAGTGACTGGGTTGGTGCGCCAATCCGAACCGGCGCTGGCCATCTTGCTGCCCGGCAGCGCCTGTGGGATGCCGTAGGCGCTGGAGGTGGGGTTGTCGGCGGTTGGCTTCCAGCCGCTCTCCTTCGTCCAGAGCCGGTCCAGGCAGGTGAACTGGTCGGCGCCCCACCCATACTGCCCCAGCATGAGTCGGGCGACACCCCTGGGATCGCGTGCGGCATCGCGGCTCGCCCTGGCCGCTGACCCTTGCCGAGCCTGCTCAGCCTTCTTCGCCTCGGCGACACGCTTCGCCTCCGCCGCCTGGCGCGCTGCCTCCTGCTGCTTGCGGGCTGCCTCTTGCTGCTTGCGGGCTGCCTCTTGCTGCTTGCGAGCAGCCTCCTGCTTCTCCTGCGCGGCCTTTGCCGCGGCCTTCTGCGCGGCCTCGGCTGCCGCCTTCTCAGCCGCCGCACGTTCCGCCTCAAGCTTCGCCGCGCGCTCGCGCTGCGCGGTCCGTTGGGCAGCCTTGCGGTCGGCCTTGTCGTCGGCCGCGGCCTCGTCGGCGGCGGCCGCTGCCCTCTGGGGCGCCAACTCGCTGGAACGATCTCCCCCCGTCACCGCGTAGCCCGCCCCGGAGAGGCCCACCACGGCCAGTAGCAACGCGACGACCAGAAGCGGTCGCCGCAACAGACGTGAGATCAAGATTCGGAGTACCTTCCATGCCGGAACGCTGAGCGCCGCAACTGAATGACTGTCTCGCTTCACGTGGGTCCCGGGCAGCACAAGAGAGGCCGCTCTCAAGGGCGCTGGACCCTGCCGGCGGCCGCGACCCCATTGGTCGAGCTACCGACATGCACGCAGCGCGGGGCAGGGCACCTACCGGTGCCGCTTACCCGACGAGCACTGCCGCGCAGAAGCGCTTGCGTCGTCAACCATCACTCGTGGTCGTGGCCCGTGTCCAATTCGTGACCTTGGAAACCACTGTTGGCCTCGTCACATCACAGACGTGGGTCCGCAAGTGATCACACCTGATGGTTCACACCTACGGCTCGATGCCCTCGAGCATCTCGGTGACCAGCGCTGCGACCGGGGAGCGCTCGGAGCGCGTCAGCGTGACGTGCGCGAACAGTGGGTGCCCCTTCAGTGCCTCGATGACCGCCGCGACGCCGTCGTGTCGCCCCACCCGGAGGTTGTCGCGCTGGGCGACGTCATGGGTGAGCACGACTCGGCTGTTCTGCCCGATCCGGCTCAGTACGGTGAGCAGCACGTTGCGCTCCAGGGACTGCGCCGCGTCGACGATCACGAAGGCGTCGTGGAGGCTCCGGCCGCGGATGTGGGTGAGCGGCAGCACCTCGAGCATGCCGCGGTCCAGCACCTCGTGGACGACCTCCTGGCTCACCATCGCGCCGAGGGTGTCGAAGACCGCCTCTGTCCAGGGGTTCATCTTGTCCGCCTCGGTCCCGGGCAGGTAGCCCAGCTCCTGCCCGCCGACGGCATACAACGGCCGGAACACCATGACCTTGCGGTGCGACCCGCGTTCGAGCACCCACTCCAGACCCGCGCACAGGGCCAGCGCGGACTTCCCGGTGCCGGCACGCCCGCCGAGCGACAGGATCCCGATGTCGGGGTCGAGCAGCAGGTCGATGGCCACACGCTGCTCGGCGCTGCGCCCGTGGACGCCGAAGACGTCGCGGTCGCCTCTGACCAGGCGAACCTGCTTGTCAGGCGTCACCCTCCCCAGAGCAGAACCCCTGGGGGACAAAAGAACAAGGCCGGTGTGGCACGGTAGTTCGGCGACGTCGCGAAGGTCCAGCCGCTCGTGCTCGTAGAGGACCGCCATCTGCTGTTCGGTGACGTCGACCTCCTGCATGCCGTTCCACCCCGAGTCCACAGGGTGCTGCGCCGGGTACTCCTCCGCTTCGAGGCCCACGGCAGATGCCTTGACCCGCAAGGGAACGTCCTTGGTGACGACAGTGACGTCCCTGCCCTCGTCGCACAGGTTCTTCGCCACGGCCAGGATGCGACTGTCGTTGTCCCCCAAACGGAAACCGGCCGGGAGTGCCGTCGGGTCGGTGTGGTTCAGCTCGACCCGGAGCGTGCCGTCGTCATCACCGGTAGGCAGAGGGACGTCGAGGCGTCCGTGCTTGACCCGCAGGTCATCCAGGAGTCGTAGCGCGCTGCGTGCGAAGTAGCCGAGCTCCCCGTGGTGTCGCTTGGCCTCGAGCTCACTCACCACGACGAGAGGGACGACGACCTCGTGCCCGGGGAACCGGAACATCGCGCGTGGGTCCGAGAGCAGGACCGAAGTGTCGAGGACGAAGGTCCGTTGCCTGGTGCTGCCGCCTGTGGCCACTACGACTCCATACCGAGCGCGTGTCGCGCCCGTGCTACTCGCGGGTGGTGGGCCGGAAGGCCGGCGCCGACGGGAGCGGCGGCCGGGTCCGGCCCCCTCCCGGAGCTGAAGTTCGCTCCATCGGCGGGCCTCCCGGACGAGTGGTGTCGGACCACCCGTCACGCGAGACGCTACGTCCTTCGCCGGGCTCGCGCCGTCCGGACACGCCGAACTGTCGCAGGTCGCCCCTACGGTCTCGCCCATCACAAGAGACCGGTCACGAGACCAACGGGAGGAACGATGTCCGACCTTGCACTACAGGCCTGGCTGGACCAGGAGGACCAGCGCGTGGCAACGGCGATCCGCAGCGCCGGCTGCTCGATCGAGTACGTCATGGGCGGCGGTTGCGAGTGCTGCGACGACGAC
>JASBSH010000439.1 GCA_030149025.1 Actinomycetales bacterium
GTCGTCGGCGCACCCGACGCCGTCCTCCGGCGCTGCGAGCTCGCGCCGGCCGCTGCGCAGCCGGCCCTGGCGGAGATGACACGGCGCGGGCTGCGGGTGCTCGCTGCGGCACGTGGTCGGCGGCCCGACGGCGACGAGCACGATCTGGAGCTGTTGGGACTGCTCGGACTGGAGGACCCTCCCCGCGACGATGTGGCCGAGGCGATCAGCAAGTGCCGCACCGCAGGCATCCGCATCGCGATGGTAACCGGTGACCACCCTGACACCGCCGAAGCCATCGCCCGCGAGGTCGGGCTCGTGACCGGGGATGCGCTGCTGCTCCAGGGTGCTGACCTCCCCGAGGACGAACAGCTCCTCGGGAAGCTCATCGACCGCGACGACGTCGTGATCGCCAGGGTGACCCCGGAGGACAAGCTGCACATCGCAGCGGCCCTTCAGGCTCGCGGTCACGTCGTGGCCATGACGGGCGACGGTGTCAACGACGGCCCAGCCCTTCGTGCGGCGGACATCGGTGTGGCGATGGGGGCGTCGGGCACAGACGTCGCGCGCGAGGCGGCCGACATGGTGCTCTTGGACGACCACTTCGCCACCGTGGTGGCTGCGGTCGAGCTCGGTCGCGCCACGTTCTCCAACATCCGCCGGTTCCTGACCTACCACCTCACGGACAACGTGGCGGAGCTCGCGCCGTTCGCCGTCTGGGCGATATCCGGTGGGTCGATCCCGTTGGCGTTGACCGTATTGCAGGTTCTCGCCCTCGACATCGGCACCGACCTGCTGCCGGCGCTGGCGCTCGGGGCCGAGCGACCGGGCCCCCGGACCATGGCGGGTCGCATGAGACTGGGATCCCTGATCGACCGGCATGTGGTCCGCCGTGCCTTCGGAGTGCTCGGCCCAGCGGAAGCCATCTGGTCCATGACGGTGTTCGTCCTCGTACTGACTGCGGACGGCTGGGTGTTCGGCGCCACTCCCGGCAAGGAGCTGCTCGCGAACGCGTCGGGCGCCGCGTTCGCGGCGATCGTCCTGGGGCAGCTGGCGAACGCGTTCGCCTGCCGTAGCGAGAGCCGATGGGTGGGCGCGACGGGATTCACCGGTAACCGCCTGCTGCTCTTCGCGATCGCCGTGGAGGTCGCGCTGCTGCTGGCCTTCCTCATAGTGCCACCGCTGCCGGGGCTGCTCGGCGGTTCGCTGCCCGGACCCGCGGGCTGGGGGCTCGCCGTTCTCGCCGTCCCCGTCGTCTGGTCGGCCGACACGGTCGACAAGGTGGTCCGCGCGCGGCGGCGCACGAGGGTCAGGCGCCAGGACGCAGCACGAGGACCGGGCAGGTGGCTGCCTGGGACACTTCCCAACCGACCGAGCCGAGCAGCAAGGAGCTGAGAGTCCCTCTGCCCCGTGAACCGAGCACGACCAGCTGGGACTGGGCGGCGTGGTGCACCAGCGCATCGGCGGGATGGCCCTGTACGACGAGCATCTCGACGTCCGTGCCGGCCTTCGCGCCCAGCACCGCCTCGACGTACTGGCGAAGCTGTGCCTCCGCCGCGCGGATCGCCGGCCCGTCCGGCCCGCTGATCTCGCCGGACGCGTCGACCACCTCGGGTATCGCCATCACGACCCGCAGGGCCGCTGACCGCGCGGCCGCCATCTCGGCCCCGAACGCGAGCGCGGCGAGCGAGTGAGCGGAGCCGTCCACGCCCACGAGCACCGGTCCGTGCCAGTCACGAGGATCGCCGCGGACGACGAGGACCGGTCCGGAAGAGTGCGACAGGACTGCCGCGCTCGTGGAACCGAGGAGCATCCGCCCCATGGCGCGGTGACCGTGACTCCCCACCACGACGAGATCCGAGGGCCGAACACGGCGGAGCAGCACCTCGGCCGACGGGCCGAACTCGACCCGGGAGTAGACCGCCTCCTCGCCGAGCGCCTCCGTCGCCGTCCTCACGCCGTCCAGCGCAGCCTGTCGCGCCGTCTCAGCACGAGTCGTCAGGGTCAGGGGGTATCCCGGGGAGTCGTCGATGGCCGTGACCACGAACAGCGGAACCGATCGCCGGCGGGCTTCTCCCACCGCGACACCCATCGCCACACGGCTGGACGGCGACCCGTCGAAGCCCAGGACCACCCGGTCGACATGTGCACCTGCCACGACGCTCATGGCTTCACGATCACGCTCTCGCAGGGCGTGGCCAATGGCCTGAACGGTTCTTCCCGACGGGACCTTGGGCCCTTCTTGGGACGAAGCCGCCGGCGCCAGGCTGGAGTGGAACAAGTCCCGAGCAGTAAGGCCGTGAGGCAGTGATGCAGGACCCGCCAGGCGCACGCGGCCATGTCGTCGCGCTCCTCACCGACCGCGCGACGGCTGCCGCCACCATCGAGCAGGCAGCCGACGTCGCCGGCGATCAGGGGCTCGACCTGGTTCTCGTCCCCAGCATGGAAAATGTCGGCGACTCCCGGCCGACGGGTCCCTGGCTCGCGCAGCGGATCGAGGACCTTCGCAGGGGCGGGTCAGGAGTGGCGGCATCCGTCGCACCACGCGAGTCACAAAGAGGCGCCCGGGCACTGCGAGAGGCCACGGTCGTCGTCGTCCCGCCTCAGGGTCTCGCCGACGCTCTGCACGCCCGCCTTAGCAGGATCCTCGTCGCCGACTGCCGCAGAGGGCCACTGCTGCACCAGCGGGTCGTCGCGGCAGCCCTCACGGGCGGCTCAGCCGACACGGCGGTCGTCGCAGCCGCATCGCAGGAGGCACGTCGCCGAAGCTGTGAGCTGCGGTTGGTCCACCCCTGCGAGCGCGAAGAAGGGCGGTGGCCCACATCGCGCGATAGCTGGCTGGTCCGAACGGCATGCCGCCACACCGACAGCCCCGCACCCTCCGGCGAGGGATTGTCGGTCAGCACCTTCTCCGGGGCAGGCGATTTCGATCACGTCGTGTCCCGTTACTGCCGCGGCGTCGAGCTGGTGGTGCTCGCCTCCACCGGCGACCCCGAGACGGACCTCCAGCGCGTCCGGCTCGTGGCGCACGGCGCGAGCAACGTCCTGCTCCTGCAAGACACCGCCCCGGCAGTTCTCAGCCCGAGAGCCGAACCGGTTGCGGTCCCGACCGTCAGGGCTCTGGTGGGACGCCAGTAGGGCCGCACAACGGAACACGGACAAACGAAACAGCGACAAGAGGACCGGGAAACCGATGCGAAGGGTGGAGACGACGTGGTCCTGACCGCAGCACATGAGCCGACGACGACCCGGACACCGAACCGATGGGTGCTGGCGTTCTCGGAGGGAAACCGGGACATGGCGGATCTCCTGGGCGGCAAGGGCGCCGGCCTGGCGGAAATGACCCGCCTCGGCCTGCCGGTGCCGCCCGGGTTCGTCATCACGACGGCCGCCTGTCGGGAGTTCCTCACCACCGGGACCGAACCGGCCGGTCTTGCCGCAGAGGTCGACCAGCACCTGGCCCGGTTGGAGGGGGCGATCGGCAGGCGTCTCGGCGACCCGTCCGACCCGCTGCTGGTCGCCGTCCG
>JASBSH010000443.1 GCA_030149025.1 Actinomycetales bacterium
TGCTGGAGGCGGGCTACGGCAGCCGGGAACCCCACGACGCCCGGACGGACGAGGCGTTGGCCGCCCTGGTCGCGGCGCATCGCCGTCCGCGCCCGCCCTTGACCGCGGGACCGGCGGCCGCCGACGCGGGCGCGACGGCGATGCTCGACCTGAGCGACGGGCTCGTGCTGGACGCCGGCCGGCTCGCCGAGGCCTCCGGCGTGCGGGTCGAGCTCGACCTGGCCGCACTGGCCGGCGACATCGAGGAGCTCTCGGACGCCGCCACGCACCTCGGCGGCGACGCCGCGGCGTGGGTGCTGGGCGGGGGGGAGGATCACGGGCTGCTCGCGACCTTCCCGGCCGGCAGGTCCCTGCCCGCGGGGTTCCGCGCGATCGGCCGGACGACGGCCGTTCCCGCGGGCGAGGCGCCGAGCGTGCGCGTCGACGGCCGACCCTGGCGCGGCCCGGCCGGATGGGACCACTTCGCTGACGGCCGATGAGACGCGGAAGGGACCGGCCCAGTGGGCCGGCCCCTTCCGAACGCTTCGAGCGTGTGCCTACCTGGTGACCTTGCCGGCCTTCAGGCAGGAGGTGCAGACGTTGAGCCGCTTCGGCGTCGACCCGACCATCGCACGGACACGCTGGATGTTGGGGTTCCAGCGCCGCTTCGTGCGACGGTGCGAGTGCGAGATGTTGTGACCGAAGCCCGGCCCCTTGCCGCAGACGTCGCAGTTGGCAGCCACGGGTAACACTCCTGAATGGTGGATCGATCTTGGCAGATGGCACGAGGACCCGTTGGTACACCGAATGGGCAACCGCCCCATGGTAGCGGAGAGCCGACCGCGCTCCCAAACCCGACCTATGATCCCGATCCGTTCCCAGCCGTTAACCTGCGGGGGTGGCGCAGGGTGGTCCGGGGTTGATGCCGGAGATGGACGGTGAGACAGCACGCCGCTGGGTCGAGCTCGCCGAGCAGTCGCTGCGCGCGCACCGCGACCGGATCGACGCCCTCAACGTCTTCCCCGTCCCGGACGGTGACACCGGGACGAACATGCACCTCACGCTGGCGGAGGCCCTCGACGCGGTGCGGCAGCTGCCTGCCGGTGAGCCGCTCGGCCGGGTCTGCGACGTGCTTGCCCGGGCCGCCCTGCTCGGTGCCCGCGGCAACTCAGGGATCATCACGGCACAGCTGCTCCGGGGCTGGGCGGATGAGGTGCGGGACGCCCAGTGCGCCGACGCCGGACGCCTGCTGGCCGCGCTGTCCCGTGCCGACGAGGGCGCCTGGTCGGCGGTGGAGAAGCCGGTCGAGGGGACGATGCTGTCTGTCAGCCGGGCCGCCTGCCGTGCCGCCGCGCGGACGGCTGGCGCCGGCGGTGTCGACGGCCTTCTGCGCACAGCATGCTCGGCCGCGCGGGAGGCGCTCGTGCGTACCCGTGAGCAGCTTCCGGAGCTGACCGCTGCGGGCGTCGTGGACGCGGGTGGCGCGGGGGTTCTCCTGCTGCTGGGTGCGCTGCTGACCGCCGTCACCGGTGACCCCCCGCCGACGCTGCCCGACCTCGGCGCCGCGGGGGACGGCGTCCGGGTATGTCCTCGCGAGGTCGTCGACGGCGGCCCGGGGTACGAGGTGATGTACGTCCTCGAGGCCCCCGCGACCGCGATCCCGCCGCTGCGGGGCGAGCTGGCGGCGCTCGGTGACAGCCTCGTCGTCGTCGGCACCGGCGACCTGTGGCACGTGCACGTGCACGTCCACGACCCGGGCGCCGCTGTGGAGGCCGGGGTCCGCGCCGGCCACCCGCGCAACATCAGGATCACCCACTTCGCCGACGCCGTCGCTGGTCGCCGCGCCGTCGGCGCGTCTGCGGCCACCGCCACGGACGTGCCCTCTGAGGCCGACCGACAAGGCACTGCAGGGCAGGACGGGGACGCCGGCCACCCGGCTCGTGTGGGCGTCGTCGCCTGGGCCGCCGGGTCGGGTCTGGTGCGCGCCTTCGAGCAGTGCGGTGTGGTGCCGGTCGTGGTGGAGCACGGAAGGCGTGCGTCCACCGGAGAGGTGCTCGACGCGGTGCGTCGGACCGGTGGGCAGGCGGTGGTCGTGCTGCCGAACGACCCCGACACCCTCGCCGTCGCCCGGACGGCCGCGAGGACCGCGCGCGACGAGGGCATCCGCGTCACGGTGATCCCGACGCGCGCGCAGGTGCAGGGGCTGTCGGCCGCGGCGGTGCACGACCCGACCGTGGAGTTCGACCAGGACGTTGCAGCCATGTCGGCCGCCGCCGGTGGGACCCGCCACGGCGCGGTCACGGTGGCCGCGCGGGATGCGATCACCATGGCCGGCCCGTGCAAGGTCGGTGACGTGCTCGGCGTGGTCGACGGGGACTTCACGGTGGTCGGTTCCGATCACGCCGAGGTGGGGGTGGAGGTGCTCAGGCGTTTGCTGTCGGGGGGCGGTGAGATGGTGACGCTCGTGACCGGGCAGGAGGTTCCCGAAGGGCTGGTGGACACGCTGAGTCGTGAGGTGCGTGCGGCCTTCCCCGGTGTGCAGGTCAACGTCATCGCGGGGGGCCAGCCGCGCTACGCGCTTCTCATCGGGGTCGAGTAAGCCGATGAGCACGACACCGCGGCTCGACCGGTCGCTCGCACGTGAGCTTGGTCCGACGGGCCGTGCAGTGGAGAAGCACCTCGGCCTGCGTACCGTCGGGGACCTGCTGCACCACTTCCCGCGCCGGTACGCCCGCCGCGGCGAGCTGACCGACATCGCCTCTCTCGTCGTGGGTGAGGTCGCGACCGTGTTCGCCGAGGTGGTGCAGGCGAGCGTCCGGCCGATGCGGCAGCGGCGGGGGCAGATCGTCCAGGCGACGGTGACCGACGGACGCCGGCGGCTGAAGCTGACGTTCTTCACTCAGAACCGCGGGATCGCCGAACACTGGGCGCGGCAGCTCTCACCGGGGACGCAGGCCATGTTCTCGGGGAAGGTGGACAGCTACCGCGGTGAGCTGCAGCTGGTGCACCCGGAGTTCGAGGTCCTGGAGGACGCCGACGAGTCCCTCGTGCGCGCCAAGGCGGACGAGCTGATCCCGGTCTACCCGGCCGCGCTGAAGCTGCCGTCGATGAAGATCGCCAAGGCGGTCCAGACGATCGTCGACACGCTGGGCCCTGAGGACGTGCCCGACCCGGTGCCGCCGCAGGTGCTGCGTGACCGAGCGCTGCCGAGCGCAGCCGACGCGATGCTGCTGATCCACCGCCCGACGGACGACGCCCAGTGGCGGCGTGCCCAGAAGCGGTTCAGGTTCGAGGAGGCGCTGGTTCTGCAGACCGCGCTCGCCAGGCGCCGGGCGTCCGCCATGGC
>JASBSH010000446.1 GCA_030149025.1 Actinomycetales bacterium
GCGGCCGTGTCGGGGTGGGCTTCGACCCGGCGCGGCTGGAGGGGGTCAAGACGGTGGTCGCGAGCTCGGCGATCCGGGACGACAACCCGGAGCTGGTGCGAGCGGCGGAGCGGGGCCTGCTGGTGCTGCACCGGTCCCAGGCGTTGCAGTCTGTGATGCTCGGCCGGCGAGGGGTGGCCGTGGCCGGCACCAACGGCAAGACCACTACCTCATCCATGCTGACCGTTGTGCTGCAGCACGCCGGCTGGGACCCGTCGTTCGCGGTCGGCGGCGAGCTGGTGGGGGCGGGTTCGAACGCCCACGAGGGCAGCGGGGACGTGTTCGTGGCGGAGGCGGACGAGAGCGACTCCTCGTTCCTCGTCTACACCCCCGAGGTCTCGGTGGTGACGAACGTGCAGGCGGACCACCTGGACTTCTACGGCAACGAGGCGAACGTCCGAGAGGCGTTCGAGAAGTTCGCCGGGCGACTGGGACCGGAGGGGGTTCTGGTGGCGTGCGGGGACGACGCGGGCTCGGCGGCGCTGGCCCGCCGGGTGCGGGAGCAGGGCCGGCGCGTGCGCACGTACGGCACGGATTCCCTGGCCGATGTCCGGGTGCTCGACATCTCCATGGAGGACGGCGCCACGTCCTTCGAGCTCGTGGACTCCGGCCGCCGACTGGGTCGGGTGCGCCTGAAAGTGCCCGGGCGGCACAACGCGCTGAACGCTGCGGCTGCGTACTCGGCCGCCGTGGCGCTGGGTGTGCCGCCGTCCGAGGCGCGGGAGGGCCTGGAGGCGTTCACCGGCACCCGGCGCCGGTTCGAGTACCGGGGTGAGACGGGAGGGGTGCGGGTCTTCGACGACTACGCGCACAACCCGGCAAAGGTGGCGGCGGCCGTGGAGACGGGACGGCAGGTTGCGGGGGCGGGCCGTCTGATCGTGGTCTTCCAGCCACACCTGTACAGCCGCACCCTCGACTTCTCGACGCAGTTCGGCAAGGCACTGTCCACGGCCGACGAGGTGATCGTCATGGACGTGTACGCCGCACGGGAGGACCCGGTGCCGGGCGTCACCGGAGCGCTGGTTGCCGCGGCCGTGGACCTGCCGGAGCAGTCCGTGCGGTATGTGCCGTCGTGGTCTGCCGTCCCGTCGGTGGTTGCGGAGCGGGCCAAACCGGGGGACGTGGTGGTCACCATCGGGGCCGGTGACGTCACCATGATCGGCCGGGAGGTCCTTGCCGTCCTGCGGGAGGTGGCGTGAGCAGCCGACGCCCCACCTCTCCGGTGCGGCGCAATCGGTCCGGGGACGCTCCGGCGGCCGGCACCTCCACGTCAGCGAAGCCCCAGCCAGCCAGGACAGCGACGCCGGAGCCGGCGAGGTCGGCCAAGACCGCGAGGTCGGCCAAGACCGCGAGGTCGGCCAAGACCGCGAGGGCGGCCAAGACCGCGAGGTCGGCCAAGACCGCGAGGGCGGCGGCGACTTCTCAGTCCGCGGCGCCCCAGCGGCAGGTGGTCTCCCTGGCCTTCATGCGGCGGTTCGCCGAACGTGCCAGGGCCCAGCGGCGGGTGGCCTGGAGGAAGCTGGGGACGGGAGCGGTCGCGGTGCTGGTCCTCGGGGTGTTGGCCTGGGTGCTCCTGGCTTCGCCCTGGCTGGCGGTGAAGACGATCGAGGTCAGCGGGACGAGCCGACTCCCGGCCGAGTCGGTGGAGGAGATGGCCGCGGAGGCGAACGCGGTGCCGCTCGCGCGCCTGGATACGAGGTCCCTCGCCCGGGACATCTCCGAGCTGCCGGTGGTCGCCTCGGTCGCCGTCGAGCGGGACTGGCCCTCCACGCTGCGGATCACCGTCCGGGAGCGTGTGCCGATCGCCGCCGTGCCGGCGAGGGGTGGTTTCGAGCTCGTGGACGGCGACGGGGTGATCATCGACACGATGAGCGAGGCACCGACGGATCTTCCCGTGGTCGACGTCGATGTGAAGAAGGCCGGGGCGCCCGCCGTCCGGGAGGCGGAGCAGGTGGTCCGGTCGTTGCCTGCCGACCTGCGAAAGCAGGTCGCGAAGGTGTCGGCCACGAGCCGGGACAGCGTCACGCTGGCGCTTTCCGGGGGGCGAACCGTCCTGTGGGGGAGCGCGGACGCCGCGGAGCGCAAGGCAGAGGTGCTCGTGGTCCTGCTCGGCACCAAGGCGAAGGTCTACGACGTGAGCGCTCCGGATATGCCCGTCACCCGGTGACGCCCACTCGTTGTCGTGACCGACTCCTCCGGTAGATGACTCCGCTAGTCGCCCGCTAGTCGGGGGCGAGGGGGTCTGGTGCGGTGACGTGCCAGGTGTGGCCGGTGGGTGTGGTCCAGATGAAGGTGCCGGGTTGGGGTTGGGTCAGGTGCCAGCCGTCGGTTTGTTTGAGCCGGTGGTGGCGTCGGCACAGGGCGC
>JASBSH010000186.1 GCA_030149025.1 Actinomycetales bacterium
GCGAGATAGACCGCGGCGAAGTCCATCCGCGCGACGAGCTGCGCGAACGGGGCCAGGTCGCCGTCGGCGTCGGCGGTCACCTCGCTGACCTTCACCCCTGCCACGTCGGCGATCCGCTGCACCGCAACGGACGTCCGCTCCCCCTGCCGGCCGAGGAGCACCAGCCGTAGGTGCGTGCCGACCTCGTCGCCCGCGAGCGGGTCGAGGAACAGGTCGTCCACACGGCCGGCACGCGACCTCCGGGCGAACGGACCCCCGAACGTCGCCACGACGTCACCGGCGTCGTCGGGGAGACCACCATGGACGGCGGGCACGCGCGCGGTCCTGGACAGCACGGACGCGCCCCGACGGGCCGCTGACGAGGAGATCTCGTCCACACCGAGGAGCACCGGCACGGTGCCGTCCAGCTCGAGGGCGAGCGCCTTGGCCGGGTTGACGAAGGCCTCGGACGACGGTCGGCACGCCTCCGCTTCGGCGTCCAGCAGGTCCGCCATGGCCTCGATCTCATCCAGACTCGCCTCGATGAGGCCGAGCCGGCCCAGCGCCAGGAACGCCGGAGTCAGCAGCGACCAGAGCGCGGTCCGCGACGTCGGCGCGGATGTCGCCTCCCGCCCGGGTTCCGGCAGCGGCACGTGAACCCCCTTGGCACGGGCGCTTGCCTCGGCGAGCGGCGACCCGGCGGCACCGACCGTCAGCAACAGGGCCCCGCGCCGTCCGGCTTCTTGTGCGAGGGTGACCGGCGCTGGCGCCCGGCCGCGCAGCGAGACCGCCACCACCATGTCCAGGGGTCCGACCCACGCGGGCAGCGGCGCGCCGCTGCGGTGGGCCACCGGCACGGGCCCGGCGCGGCCGACGAGGGCCGCGAGTGCGTCGGCGACCACCGCGGAGCCGCCGCGGGCCGCGACCACGATGGCGCGGGGGCGGTCCTCCCGGGTCCATCGGTGGACGCCGGACTCCTCGGTGAGCTCGAGCGCCCGGCGGACCTGGGCGCCGGCTCCGGCGAGTGCGCGCAGCACGCCGGACGGGTCCGCGGCAGCGAGAGCCTCGGCGTCGTCGAGCAGGACCTCGTCGATGGCGCTCACGGGTGGCTCACCGCTCGCACACCGCTCACACGCCGGGTTCCCGGACTCACCGCGGTTTGCGCGCCTCGTCGATGAGGAGCACCGGCACGCCGTCCTCGATGCGGTACGCCAGCCCGCACGCTGTATTGGCTGTGTTGGTGCAGACGAGCTCCGGCGTCCCCTCAGCGGTGGTGCCGTCGGCGAGCTCGCTCAGGCAGTTCGGGCAGCGCAGGATCTCCCGCAGCCAGGGTTCGATGGTGGTCGCCACGCGGCCATTGTTGCGGATCAGTCCGGGATCAGCGCTGCCGGATCAGCGCGAGGACCTCGTCGCGCACGGCCTGCATCGTCGGCTCGTCGTGGGCCTCGACGTTCAGGCGCAGCAGGGGCTCGGTGTTGGAGGGGCGCAGGTTGAACCACCATTCGCCGGCGGAGTCGCTGATGGTCAGCCCGTCCAGGCGGTCGACCTCGACCCCCCGGTCGGTGAACGCCTCCAGCACGCGCTCGGCCGCGGCGACCGCGTCGGTGACGGTCGAGTTGACCTCACCGCTGTTCGCATACGGGTCGTAGGCGGCGACGAGCTGCGACAGCGGGACGTCGCTCTCCCCCAGCGCCGCCAGCACGTGCATCGCCGCGAGCATCCCGGTGTCGGCGCCCCAGAAGTCCCGGAAGTAGAAGTGCGCGGAGTGCTCGCCGCCGAAAACCGCTCCGGTCCTTGCCATCTCGGCCTTGATGATCGAGTGGCCCACCCTGGTGCGGACGGGTGTCCCGCCCGCGTCGCTCACCAGCTCCGGCACGACGTGGCTGGTGATGAGGTTGTGCAGCACGACCGGCTGGTCGCGACCCGCGGCCTTCTCCTTGGCGATCTCGCGCAGCGCCACCAACGCCGTCACGGCGCTGGCACTGACCGGCTCCCCGCGCTCGTCCACGAAGAAGCACCGGTCGGCGTCCCCGTCGAAGGCCAGGCCGATGTCGGCGTCGTGCTCCTTGACCGCACGCTGCAGGTAGAGCAGGTTCTCCGGCTTGAGGGGGTTGGCCTCGTGGTTCGGGAACGTCCCGTCCAGCTCGAAGTACAGCGGGACGATCCGCAACGGCAGGGCGTCCAGCCCCGCCGAGGTCCCCAGCACGGCCGGCACGGTGTGCCCCGCCATCCCGTTGCCGGCGTCCACGACCACGGTGAGCGGACGTGAGCCGCGCAGGTCCACCAGGGACCGCAGATGAGCGGCGTACCGGGCCAGCAGGTTGCGCTCCTGCCGGCTCCCCCGCTGCTTCGCCGCGTGGACGCCCGAGGCGAGGTATCGCTCGGCGACCTGCCTGACGTCGTCCAGACCCGACTCGTGACCGACCGCCTTGGCGCCGGCGCGGCAGAGCTTGATGCCGTTGAACCCGGCGGGGTTGTGGCTCGCGGTGAACATCGCGCCCGGGGCGTCGAGCGAGCCGCTGGCGAAGTAGAGGCCGTCGGTGGAGCACAGCCCGATCAGCAGGACGTCGGCGCCGCGCGTCAGCGCGCCGTCGGCGAAGGCGTTGACGAGCTCCGGCGACGTGGGCCGCATGTCGTGCCCGATGACCAGGGGCTTTGGCTTGGGATCGCCTGCGTCATCGGGGTCGAAGACGAGGACGTCGGCCACGGCGGCTCCGAGGGCACGCGCCTCGCGGATGCCCCACTGGTCGGGGACCAGACCCCGCACGTCGTAGGTCTTGACGATGGCCTTCAGGGAGCCGGGGTGACTGCGGTCGGTCGCCACGACGCCGAGCCTAGTGACGGGCTGTGTGGCCAGTCGGTGTGGGCCAGGCGGCCGGCTTGGCCGGTCGTCGGGACTCAGGCGGTCTTGCGGGTGCGGGCGAGGACGGACTCCATGCTGAGCTCGACACCGCCGGCGTCCCAGCGGCGGGACTCGCAGCGGTGGCAGGAGCTGAACATCACGTCCGTGCCGTCCGTGAGGCGCATCTGCAGGCGGGTGAGCTGCGTGCCGCCGCACTCGTGGCAGGTCGCTCGGGTGTGCTCGGAACGCTGGGTGAGCGAGCCCAGCGGAGCCGTCGGCTCGCCCTGGCTCCGGCGGCGCGAACGCTGGGCCGGGATGAGCCGGGCGTCGCTGGCTGCGGTGACGCTGGGCATAGCGCTGGGCATTCGGTTTCCTCCGTGGACCTTCACGAGCGGGAGGCCGACGACGCCGGCCACCCGCTGTATCGGGCGGGACGCTTCAAGAACTTGAGCCTTCGACATCTATGACGCGCACGAGGCGTGAAGTTCACCCGATCGGAGTAGTGCCAACGGTGCCATCGCACCGGATGCCTCCTTCTCTGGTGGGTTTTCGTGGTGTCGATCGGCTTCGAGACCACGTAAACCCACCAGAGAACGCGGGCTCAGCAGGCGAGCAGCCGGGAGCAGCCGCATGGGAGCGGCCGACGACACGGTGGCCGCATCGAGCACCAATGCCGCCGGGTGTCGGCCGCACCGAGTACCGTCAGGCGCCGTGGGCAGATCGCGACGTTGCAGCAGGAGCACCTGCACGAGGCCGGCTGTGGCGACGCTGACGTACGTGTACTCCGACTCGACGGCCGTTCTCGGGCCGCTCGCCCTCTACGCCGAGCCGCACTGCTACGACCTGTGCGCCGAGCACGCCGAGCGCCTGACCGCCCCCCGCGGGTGGGAGGTGGTGCGCCTGGCTCCTGAGGTCCTCGACCAGGGTCCGAGCCACGACGACCTGCTCGCGCTGGCCGACGCCGTCAGGGAGGCAGCCCGACCCGACCCGGCGCCCGCCGTCGAGGAGCTGCCGTCCCGCACGGTCGAGGTCGGCCGGCGCGGCCACCTGCGGGTGCTGCGCGACTCCGGCGAAGGCTGACCGTCCCCGCCGCCGGAACTGCTGATGGCCCGAACCCGCCACCGGGACTGCTGATGGCCCGAACCCGCCACCGGGACCGCCGCGGACGAGGACTGCGCGGACCACTGCTGCCGGCGTCCCTGCCCGCTGCCCGCACCCGCGCCGAGCGCTTCGACGACCTCGTGCTGGACGCGGTCGACCGCATCGGCGACGAGTGGCGCCCACAGGTGGAGCCGATCGAGTTCGGGGTTGAGGACGTGCCCCCGAACGACCCGTCACCGTGGGAGGCCGGCGAGGTCCCCCTCGGCCGCTACTTCCCCCAGGACCGTGGCCTGCCGCCTCGGGTCGTGGTGTACCGCCGGCCGGTGGAGACCCGCGCCGAGGACGAGGCGGACCTTGCCGACCTCATCCGCCAGGTCGTGATCGAGCAGGTGGCCCATGCCTTGGGCGTGGACCCTGAGCGGCTGGACCCGCGCTACGGCCGCGACTGACCCACGCCGCTCCTCGCACCATTCCGGGCGTGATCATGCAGTTCTGCACGGCCGGGTCTATGGGTGCAGCCGTGGATGCAGGAAAAGTGCGCTTGGACAACCACTTTGCTGCATCCATCGCTGCATCCATCGCTGCAGTCATTCACCACAGCCAGGCGCACACCGGGCGCTGAACCGGGTTTTCATGATCACCGCGATGGGGGTGGGTGGCCCCCATCCTGGGATCAGGGCCAGGTGCCGGGGACGGCGGCACGCACGACCACGTCGTCGGGCGGCGCGGGCGCCGGGTTCAGGGGCGTGACGGAGATCAGCGCGCCTCGCTCTCCCGACCACAGCACCAGGGACGCGGGGACGACGTCACGCACGTCCGCGGTCAACAGCACGCCGCGTGCCCCGGCAGGAGCAAGGCGCTCACCGTCGAGGCGGACGGTGCGACCGGACGGGACCTCGACCTCGCGTGGTTCGCCGATGCGGCCCTCGGCGTCCACCACCCGGATCTGCACGCGGGCGGCCTGCCGGTCCGCGGCGTCCACACCGCCCAGCATCAGGACGGGGCTCGGTGCACCGTCCCCCTGCGGCAGCGGGACCACCGCCGGGTCCTCGCCCAGTGACCCCACCGACGGGGACCAGGCGAGGTCGACCGGCACCGAGGTGTCGATGCGCCCACTGGTGACCGTGCCGCGTTGCACGAGGGCGGACGCGACCACCTTCGACTCCGACTCGAGCACTGCGGTGAAGCTGCCGTCGGGAAGTCCCGCGAGTTCGACGTCCACGAGCGACCGGGCCGGCACGGTGACGGCAGGCTGCTCAGCATCCACACGCTGCCCCGCATCGCCGAGCAGTCGCCAGGACACCACGGCGGCGGACGAGCCGGGGTTCACGATCCGCAAAGCGGACCGGGTCGTCCCGTCGTTGAGCACACCCGGGACGAGCTGCCGGGTCGACGGGGCGGCCGACGGCGCGACGACGTCGACCCCACCGGGGACCAGCCCGCGCAGCAACGAGTCGTGCAGGAACGCGGCGACGCGACCGCCCTCGGCCCGCACGTGCACCGCGATAGCCGGCTGCCCGGCAACGAGTCCCTCGAGCAGCACCTCCCGCCGCTGCCCCGCCGGTACGACGAGGGCACGACCGGCAGCGGGCACCTGCGACCCCTCGGCGGTCACGATCTCGAGGTCGACCGTCGCGGGGGTGCGCCCGGGGTTGTCGAGGACCAGTCGGGCGCCCTGGCCGACGTCGGTTCCGCCGCCGACGAGCCACGTGTCGGCAGCCGGGACGGTGCAGGCGCCGGCGGCAAGACCGCGCAGGTCGCCCCGAGCGGTGACCGAGCTGACCAGCCCACCGACGGCGACGGACCCGGCACCCGACGGGACGGCGCGTACGCCAGCCGGCGTGTCGGCGTCCATGGTCCCTGTGAAGGCCTCGCTGGCGGAGCCAGGAGCATCGACCTCCCGCCACCGGGCCCCCTGGCCGTCGTCGGGCAGCCCGGCGACGGTCACGGACCGAGCCTGCTTCGCGGGCGCCAGAAGCCACCCCGCAGAACGGGTCTCGACGGGTGCGGCGCGGAACTGGCTATCGGTCTCCGGCTGGTCGGCC
>JASBSH010000187.1 GCA_030149025.1 Actinomycetales bacterium
TGGTCACGAGCACGGACCCGACCGGCGCACCGAGGCCCTTGGACAGGCACACCGACACCGTGTCGGCGCAGGTCGCGTAGTCACGCAGCGCCGTCCCGGTCGCGACGTGCGCGTTCCACAGTCGCGCACCGTCCATGTGGACGGCGACACCCAGGTCCGCGGTCATCTCACGCAGGTGCCGCACGGCAGCGAGGGGCTGGACCACTCCACCGCCGAAGTTGTGGGTGTTCTCGACCGCGACGGCCGCCGTCGAGACCTGGTACGGGCCGGCGTCCGGCATGATCATCGCCTGGACGGCGTCGAGGTCGAGCAGCCCGACCGGACGGGCCGGGTCACGGGTGTCGACCGCCGGCCAGGTGCGGGTGGTCACGCCGCCGTGGACGGCGTGGGCCCCCAGCTCGGCCCGTACGACGTGGGCCAGGGAGTCGCACAGCAGCTCCCGACCCGGCTCGACCAGCAGCCGGACGCCAAGCATGTTCGCGAGCGACCCGGTCGGGGTGAACAGCCCCGCCTCGTGCCCGAGCAGGTCCGCGACGCGGGCCTCCAGCGCGTTGACCGACGGGTCCTCCCCGTACACGTCGTCGCCCACCGGTGCGGACGCCATCGCCTGCCGCATCGCCTCGGTCGGGCGCGTGACGGTGTCGGACCGCAGGTCCACCACGGGCTGCGACGTCCCCACCCGCTACTCCCGGCCCTGCAGCATGTCGGCGACGAGGAAGGCGAGCTCCAGCGACTGCTGGTGGTTCATCCGCGGGTCGCACAGCGTCTCGTAGCGGGTGGAGAGGCCGGCGTCGTCGATCTGCTCGACGCCGCCGAGGATCTCGGTGACGTCGTCCCCCGTCAGCTCGACGTGGACACCACCCGGGACCGTCCCCAGCGCCCGGTGCACCTCGAAGAAGCCGCGAACCTCGTCGATGACGTCGTCGAACCGCCTGGTCTTGTAGCCGCTCGGCGAGGAGAACGTGTTGCCGTGCATGGGGTCGGTGACCCAGACGACCGACGCGCCGGAGGCAGTGACCTTCTCCACCAGGTTCGGCAGCACGTCCCGGATCTTGCCCGCGCCCATGCGGGTGATGATGGTCAGCCGGCCCGGCTCGTTCTCCGGGTTCAGCTTCTGCACGAGCGCGAGCGCGTCGTCCGGCGTGGACGTCGGGCCGAGCTTCACGCCGATCGGGTTTCGCACCTTGGAGATGAACTCGACGTGCGCGCCGTCCAGCTGCCGGGTCCGCTCACCGACCCAGAGGAAGTGGGCGCTGACGTCGTACGGCAGTCCGGTGCGCGAGTCGATGCGCGTGAGCGCGCGCTAGTAGTCCAGCAGCAGCGCCTCGTGGCTGGAGAAGAAGTCCACCGTGCGCAGCGCGTCGAAGTCGGCGCCGCAGGCGCCCATGAAGCGCATGGCACGGTCGATCTCCGCGGCGAGCGCCTCGTACCGGGCGTTCGCCGCGCTGCCGATGAACCCGCGGTTCCACTCGTGCACCTGCCGCAGGTCGGCGAAACCACCCTGGGTGAACGCGCGGATGAGGTTCAGCGTCGAGGACGAGGTGTGGTACGCCCGCAGCAGCCGCCGCGGGTCCGGCGTCCGCGCCTGCGGCGTGAACTCGTAGGCGTTGACCGCGTCACCGCGGTACGCGGGCAGCGCGACGCCGTCCCGGGTCTCGACGTCGCTCGAGCGCGGTTTGGCGAACTGGCCGGCCATGCGGCCGAGCTTGATCACCGGCATGCTGGCGCCGTAGGTCAGGACGACCGCCATCTGCAGGATCGTCTTGACGCGGTTACGGATCCGGTCGGCCGTCGCGTCGGCGAACGTCTCGGCGCAGTCTCCGCCCTGCAGCAGGAACGCCTTGCCGACGGCGGCGTCGGCCAGCTTGGCTCGCAGCCGGTCGGCCTCACCTGCGAACACAAGCGGCGGCTGGGCGGCCAGCTCGGCATAGACCTCGTCGAGGGCAGCGCGGTCGGGCCAGACGGGCTGCTGCTGCGCCGGCAGCTTCCGCCAGGTTTCCAGATCGGTTGCACTTGACGTGGTCACCGCCTCAGGGTAAGGCGCCCGGCGGATCCGCTTGGCAGGGCGTCCGTCACCCGGACACTCCTACGATGGATCACATGACTCGTCGTGTTGCCGTGCTGACCGCAGGCGGCTTCGCACCCTGCCTGTCCTCGGCCGTCGGTGGCCTGATCGAGCGGTACACCGAGCTGGCTCCCGAGGTGGAGATCGTCGCCTACCGCTACGGGTACCACGGGCTGCTCACCGGGGACTCGTTCACGATCGACGCCGCCACGCGCGCGGGCGCCGGCGTGCTGCACCGGTTCGGCGGCAGCCCCATCGGCAACAGCCGGGTGAAGCTCACCAACCGCGACGACCTCGTGAAGCGCGGGATGATCCCTGAGGGGAAGGACCCGCTGCAGGTCGCCGCCGAGCAGCTGCAGGCGGACGGCATCGACGTGCTGCACACCATCGGCGGTGACGACACCAACACCACGGCGGCCGACCTCGCCCGCTACCTGCAGGAGCACGGCTACGGGCTCACGGTGGTCGGATTGCCGAAGACGATCGACAACGACGTCGTCCCCGTCCGGCAGAGCATGGGCGCGATGACGGCGGCCGAGCAGGCCTCGCTGTTCGCCCGCAACGTCCTTGCCGAGCACGCCGCCAACCCCCGCATGCTCGTGGTGCACGAGGTGATGGGCCGGAACTGCGGCTACCTGACCGCCGCAGCGGCCCGGGACTACATGACGTGGCACTCGCAGCAGACGTGGCTGCCCGGCATCGGCCTCTCACCGGAGCGCTGGGCCATCCACGCGGTCTACCTGCCCGAGCAGCGCATCGACCTCGAGGCCGAGGCCGTCCGGCTCAAGGAGGTGATGGACGACGTCGGCAACGTCAACATCTTCCTGTCCGAGGGCGCCGGTGTGGAGGAGATCGTCGCCCAGCTCGAGGCCGCCGGCGAGAAGGTCAAGCGCGACCCGTTCGGGCACGTGAAGCTCGACACCGTCAACCCGGGCAAGTGGTTCGCCAGGCAGTTCTCCAGCCGGCTCGGGGCCGAGAAGACGATGGTGCAGAAGTCCGGGTACTTCTCCCGATCGGCTGCGCCCAACGCCGAGGACCTGCGACTGATCAAGTCCCTCACCGACTACGCCGTGGACTGCGCGCTGCGCGGCCAGGCCGGCCTGGTCGGGCACGACGAGGGCCATGACGGGCGGCTCAGGGCGATCGAGCTCGACCGCGTCGCCGGCGGCAAGAGGTTCGACACCGGCACGCACTGGTTCACCGAGCTCTTGGCCGAGATCGGGCAGCCGGCGTGACACGCGGCGCCGTCCTGGCCGTCGACGAGGGCACGACGGGGGTACACGCGCTGCTGGTCGGCG
>JASBSH010000001.1 GCA_030149025.1 Actinomycetales bacterium
GGGTGCGGCGGGCCGGCCCCCCTGGGGGTGGGCCGGCCCGCCTCGTCGAGAAGTGCGGGAGCGTCAGCTCACTTGAGCGTGACGGTGGCGCCGGCGCCCTCCAGGGCAGCCTTTGCCTTCTCCGCCGCTTCCTTGTTCACGTTCTCCAGGACCGGCTTCGGCGCGCCGTCCACGAGGTCCTTGGCCTCCTTCAGGCCGAGGCTCGTCAGAGCCCGCACCTCCTTGATGACCTGGATCTTCTTGTCGCCAGCGGCCTCGAGGATGACGTCGAACTCGTCCTTCTCCTCGGCGACGGCCTCACCGCCGCCACCGGCGGCCGGAGCGCCGGCAGCGGCGACGGCCACGGGGGCGGCGGCGGTGACCTCGAAGGTCTCCTCGAACTTCTTCACGAACTCGGAGAGCTCGATGAGCGTCATGTCCTTGAACGCGTCGAGCAGCTCGTCGGTGCTGAGCTTCGCCATGGTGGCGGTCCCTTCTGCTGTGTTCTACGTCTGGTTCTTGCTGTGGTGCAGTGCTGATTCGGCTGCTGATTCGGCTGCTGGTCAGCTCTCGGTGGCCTCGGGGGCGGGAGCCTCTGCGGCGGCCCCGCCGGTGGACTCGACCTTGGCGCGCAAGGCGTCCACGGCACGAGCGGCCTGGCTGAGCGGGGCGACGAACAGGTAGGCGGCCTGGTTCAGGGACGCCTGCATCGCACCGGCCAGCTTGGCCAGCAGGACCTCGCGGGACTCCAGGTCCGCGAGCGTGGTGATCGCCTCGGCGTCGAGAGTCCTGCCCTCGAGGAAGCCGGTCTTGATCACCAGTTGGGGGTTCGCCTTGGCGAAGTCGCGCAGGCCCTTGGCGGCCTCCACCGGGTCACCGGTGATGAACGCGATCGCGGACGGCCCGGAGAGCTGGCCGTCGAACGCGTCGACGCCGGCCTCCTTCGCCGCGATGGCGGTCAGCGTGTTCTTCACCACGGCGTACTGAGCGTTCTCACCGAGCGAGCGGCGCAGCTCCTTGAGCTGGGCGACGGTGAGACCCCGGTACTCGGTCAGCACACCTGCCGTCGAGTTCCGGAAACGCTCCGTCAGCTCGGCGACCGCAGCTGCCTTGTCGGCCTTCGCCATGGCCCTCCTTCCGTGGTGGATGCCGGCTCCGAGACGTTCGAGGTGTTGAACGCCCCGACCGGACCCGAACACGGAAAAGCCCCGCGCAGATGCACGGGGCCCGCACGTGAGCCGACTGCCCACGGGAGAACTCGTTCACCTGCGCTGGACGCCCGGGATCGGGACCTTCGGTCACCCGGAGGTGACGACCGGCGGTCTTCGGCCCCCTCAGGTTACGGGCAGCGCAGCTCAGGCACCAAATCGGCCATCGGCACGCACCCGGCCAGCGGCCGGCTCACAGCTGCGGCAGCCGGACGACGGTGACGAAGAACTCGTCGATCTGCCGGACCACCTCGATGAAGCGGTGGAAGTCCACGGGCTTCGTGACGTACGCGTTGGCGTGCAGGGAGTAGCTGCGCAGCACGTCCTCCTCCGCCTCGGACGTCGTCAGCACCACGACCGGGATCCGGCGCAGCTCCGGGTCCTCCTTCAGGGCCGCGAGGACCTCACGGCCGTCCATCCGGGGCAGGTTGAGGTCAAGCAGCACGAGGTCGGGGGTCGGTGCGTCCGCGTGCTCACCCTGCTTGCGCAGGAACTCCATGGCGGTGACGCCGTCGTTGACGACGTAGAGGTTGTTCGCGACCTTGTTGTCCTCGAACGCCTCGCGCGTCATGAGGACGTCGCCCGGGTCGTCCTCGACCAGGAGCACGTCGATGGCGCGGGTGCTGTCCGACGTCATGCTTCTCCTCCCTCTCGTGCCGCATTGCTTACCACCTCGCGGCTCGGGGCCGCCTCATCGGGTGCGGCGCCGGGGACGGGTGTCGTCACACCGCCGGCGACGGGAAGGGTCCACCGCACGGTTGTCCCCGAGGTCTGCCGGCCGGGCTCGACGCCCCCTTGCCCCGACGCGGTGTCGATCCAGATGGCGCCGCCGTGGTACTCGACGATCTTCTTGCACAGCGCCAGGCCGATCCCGGTGCCGGCGTAGACGTCCTTGGGATGCAGGCGCTGGAACACCGCGAAGACCTTCTCGGCGTACTGCGGCTCGATACCGATGCCGTTGTCCGAGCACCACATGTGCCATGTGTCGCCGTCACGGTGGGCGCCGATATGGATCCTCGGGGCCTTGTCGTCGCGGAACTTCACGGCATTGCCGACGAGGTTCACCATGAGCTGTGTCAGCAACGGCGCCTCCCCACGCACGATGGGCAGGGCATCGCGGGTGACGACTGCGCCGGTCTCCGCTATGGCGGTGTCCAGGTCCCGCAGCGCCCGGTCCAAGCAGGTACCGAGGTCCACGTCCGTCTCCGGCGAGGTGATCCGGCCGACACGTGAGAACTCGAGCAGGTCGTTGATCAGCTGCTGCATCCGCTTGGCGCCGTCGACGGCGAACTCGATGTACTGGTCGGCGCGCTCGTCGAGCTGGCCGGCGTACCGCCGCTGAAGCATCTGCGTGAAGCTCGCGACCTTCCGCAGAGGTTCCTGCAGGTCGTGCGACGCGACGTAGGCGAACTGCTCGAGCTCACGGTTGGAGCGGGCGAGCTCCTGGGTCTGCGCCTCGAGGGTCTCGGCGTTTCGCGCCAGCTGGTCGGTGGCCTGCCTGGCCAGCTCGACCTCCTGCAGCAGTCGCTGGCGCATCGCCTCCACGTCCCGGCCCAGCTGCTCGATCTCCGGCGGCCCGGTCACGCGCACCCGGTGGGTCAGGTCGCGGTCCCGGACGACGTGGGTCTCCTTGGCGAGAGCCGTCACCGGTTCGGTGACCCAGCGGCGCAACAGCAGCCAGAGCAGACCCACGCCGACGATCACCGTCGCCGCCACGGCCAGGACTGCCAGGAACAGCCGCGTCATCTGGTCCTCGAGGACACCGACCTGCACCTCACGCTGCTGCCCGAGCGTCGTGAGGTACTCGCCGTAGGCGCTGCGGACCTCGTCGAACAGGCGCCGGCCGGTCTCCCCCTGGCCCCCGTCCACCGAAACGTTCTGGCCCGCTTGCACCGCGGCGATGGTCGGCTCGGCCCACCCGCTCCACCACTCCTGCGACACGCGCCTGGCGGTCGCCAGCGCGGCAGTGGCGCGCGCGTCGTCGGCCAGCAGCTCGTCCAGCCGCGTGGTCGCCCCTTGCATGTCGGCTGACCGCAGGGCAGCGACGGGTTGGAGCGCCTCCCGGTCCCGGGAGAGCGCATAGCCGCGGATCGCCGCCTCTGCCTCGATCAGCTGCACGTACTGCTCCTCGGAGAGCGTGACCGCCGAGTAGTAGTTGTCGATGACCTCCGACTGCTGGCGGCGCAGGCCGACGAACAGCGAGGCCGCCACGGCCACCACCGTCAGGGCCACCAGGGTGACGAGCCCAAGGGCGACCGCCACCCGAGCAGGCAGCCTCAGGCTCCTCACTGGATGCCCTCGTGCTCGATCACGAGCACGGCAACGTCGTCCTGAAGCGGCCCCTCGTTGAGAACCTCCACCTGCTCCAGCAGCCTGTCCAGCATCGCCCCGGTACCCGTGCGGCCCTCGGTGAGCCCGGGCAGCTGCGAGGCGAGGCGGACCAGGCCGGACACGCCCAGTCGCTCGGGACCGCTGCCGACCTTGCCCTCGATCCACCCGTCGGTGAACAGGACGAGCCGCCAGCCGCTGCCCAGCACCAGCGGCATGCCGGGCCACTCGGCGTCCTCACGGAGGCCGAGCATCGGCCCCCGCCCGTCGCCGGACAGCTGGTGGGGCACGGGGTCGAACAGCAGGGGTGCGTGGTGGCCGGCGAGCCAGACGCGTGCGGAGGTACGGTCAGGGGCGATGACTGCCATGCAGGCGGTCGTGAACACCACCTCACTGGACCGCTCGCGGATCAGGACCGCCTGCAACACCGGCAGCAGCCGGTCCGGCGCCGTCCCGGACAGCACGAGGGTGCGCCAGGCGATCCGCAGGGCGACGCCGAGCGCCGCCTCGTCCGGACCGTGACCGGTCACGTCGCCGATGATCACGAAGACGGTTCCGTCGTCCGTCTCGATGACGTCGAAGAAGTCGCCGCCGAGGACGGCGTCACGGCCGGGTCGGTAGCGGGTGGTCACGGTGAGCGTGGGGTCGCGAAGCTCCGGACGCGGCAGGAGGCGGCGCTCCAGGCGGGCGTTCTCCGCCGCCTGGAGGTCCTGGGCGAGCAGCAGCTGGGCCTGCAGCTCAGCGCGGCGGCGCTCGACGGCGTACCCGATGGACCGGCGGATCCGGTCGTGGTCGACCTGGCCCTTGACCAGGTAGTCCTGGGCACCGGCCGCCACCGCCTCCATGCCGCTGGCCTCGGCGTCGAGGCCGGTCAGGCAGATGATCGCGGCCCCGTCGCTCTCACCGACGAGGGCATGGAGCGCGCTGAGACCGTAGGCGTCGGGCAGGCCGAGGTCCAGCAGCACGCAGTCGAAGCCCTGCCCGACCATGCCGAGCGCCTCGTCGACGGTGCGGGCGCGCTTGAGCTCGGTGATCAGTGCGGACTCGTCCAGCAGGTCCTCGACCAGCAGCGCGTCACCGTCGTCGTCCTCGACGAGCAGCAGACGCATCAGCTCCCGGTCGCGTGGAGGCGCGGCCGGGTCCGGTCCGCCGGTTGGTGGCACCTGATCTCCCGATGTCGGTGGTACGCGCATCCTAGGTCCGTGTGATCGCGAACCGGCCCGTGTGATCGCGAACAGGCCGCCCAGCCAGATTCGGCGGGCGGCCTGTTGCGTCAGTTGCGGATGGTTCAGTTGCGGATGGTTCAGTTGCGGATGATCAGCTCGCCTCGGCGGTGACGTCCTCCGCGGCGAGGTTGCGCGTACGGCTCGGGTCCACGGGGATGCCCGGGCCCATCGTGGTGGAGATGGTCGCCTTGAGCAGGTAGCGGCCCTTGGACGCCGAGGGCTTCAGCCGCAGCACCTCCTCGAGGGCGGCGGCGTAGTTCTCCAGCAGCTGCTGCTCGCTGAAGGACACCTTGCCGATGATGAAGTGAAGGTTCGCGTGCTTGTCGACGCGGAACTCGATCTTGCCGCCCTTGATGTCCTGGACGGCCTTGGCGACGTCCATCGTCACCGTCCCGGTCTTCGGGTTCGGCATCAGACCGCGCGGGCCGAGCACCTTGCCCAGACGCCCGACCTTGCCCATCAGGTCGGGGGTGGCGACGGCGGCGTCGAAGTCGGTGAACCCGCCCTGCACCTTCTCGATGAGGTCGTCGGAGCCGACGAAGTCCGCGCCGGCCGCCTCAGCCTGCGTGGCCCGCTCACCGGTGGCGAAGACCAGGACCCGTGCGGTCTTGCCGGTGCCGTTGGGGAGGTTGACGGTGCCCCGGACCATCTGGTCGGCCTTGCGGGGGTCGACCCCCAACCGGAACGCCACCTCGACCGTCGCGTCGTACTTCGTGGTGGACGTCTCCTGGGCCAGACGGATGGCCTCGATCGGGCTGTACAGCCGGTCGCGGTCGACCTTGGCGGCCGATGCTCGGTAGTTCTTGCTGTGGCGCATGGTTTCTCCTGCTCGTGCTCGTGTGGCAGTTCGTGGTCGTCGGGCCTGCGCCGGCCCTGCCACTGGTTCTCTTCGGTGCAAGCTGGTGGCTGGTGATGACTGGACGTCAGCCCTGAACGTCAGCCCTGAACGGTGATGCCCATCGACCGTGCGGTGCCGGCGATGATCTTCTCGGCGGCGTCGAGGTCGTTGGCGTTCAGGTCCTCGAGCTTGCTCTGGGCGATCTCGCGGACCTGGTCGCGGGTCAGCGTGCCGACCTTGCTCGTGTGCGGCGTGCCGGAGCCCTTGGGCACACCGGCGGCCTTCTTGATCAGCTCTGCGGCGGGTGGCGTCTTGGTGACGAAGGTGAAGGAGCGGTCCTCGTAGACCGTGATCTCCACCGGCACCACGTTGCCGCGCTGCGACTCGGTCGCGGCGTTGTAGGCCTTGCAGAACTCCATGATGTTGACGCCGTGCTGACCGAGCGCAGGGCCGATCGGCGGCGCGGGGGTGGCGGCACCGGCGTTGATCTGCAACTTGATCAGGCCGGCGACCTTCTTCTTGGGAGGCATGTCGGGTCCTTCGTGAGTGCCTTCTGCTTCAGCTGCTGCTGCAGCCTGCTACCTGTATTGCTCCGCGACGGTGGGCGCCGCCGCGCTGCGCTCTCCTCAGATCTTGGCGACCTGGTTGAACGACAGCTCGACCGGAGTCTCCCGGCCGAAGATCGAGACGAGCACCTTGAGCTTCTGCTGGTCCGCGTTGATCTCGGTGATCGTGGCGGGCAGGGTCTCGAACGGCGGCTCCATCACCGTCACGGACTCGCCCACCTCGAAGTCGACGACCGTGACCTCGGCCGGCTTGGCGGCCTTGGCAGGCGCGGCCTTCGTCTCGAGCGTCGGCGCCAGCATGGAGAACACCTCGTCGGTGCTCAGCGGAACCGGCTGGTGCGTGTGGCCGACGAAGCCGGTGACACCCGGGGTGTGCCGGACGGCACCCCAGGACTCGTCCGTGAGGTCCATTCGCACCAGCACGTAACCGGGAATCCGCACGCGGCGGACCTGCTTGCGCTGGCCGTTCTTGATCTCGACGACCTCTTCCATCGGGACCTGGACCTCGTGGATGTAGTCCTCCATGTTGAGGGACACGATCCGGTTCTCGAGGTTGGCCTTCACGCGGTTCTCGTAGCCGGCGTAGGAGTGCACGACGTACCACTCGCCCGGCTGCCCGCGGAGCTTCGCCTTGAACTCCTCGACCGGGTCCTCGGCGGGCTCAGCTTCCGGAGCGGCGACGCTGTCGACCCACTCGGCCGCCTCTTCGGGGGCCTGCTCCGGCGTCTGTTCCGACACGCTGATGACCTGCTTCCTCTACGACTGTGGTTCGTTGTGTGGCTGCTTCATGTGGCTGCTTGGTCGCGACCCGCCACCCCGGCGGGCCGGCGGTTCAGCTGTCGCCGCCGAAGACGACGAGCACCAGCTTGCCGAACCCGAAGTCCAGCCCGGACACGTACAGCATCACCGCCAGCACGAACACCAGCACCACCGAGGTGTAGGTGATCAGCTCCTGCCGGGTGGGCCGGACGACCTTCTTCAGCTCGGCGACGACCTGGCGCAGGAACAACCCGATGCGCGCGAACAGCCCGGCCCGCTCACGACGTGCCGGACGAGCGCCGCCGCTGCCGCCGGCGCGTCGGCTGCTCTCCGCGCCGCCCGTCTGGGTCTCGGTCACTGCTCGTCCTGTCCGCTGCCGGTCGTGTGCACCCGCTGGTCGTCTGCATCTGCTTGTGCCTGCACCGCTTGCCTGCACCGCTTGTGTCCGTGTCGTGCGCAGGGCAGGAGGGACTCGAACCCACAACCGCCGGTTTTGGAGACCGGTGCGCTACCAATTGCGCCACTGCCCTTCGGCCGCGGACGGCCACCACGTGTCGTTCACCGGCTCTCAGGCGCGCGACATCATGGCGGTCGTCAACCACCGGTGGCCAATAGTACGCGACACGGCGCGCCATGGTCGAACCCGCCGAAGCCGGCTGCAGACGGCAGCTGTCCCGCAGTGCGGACCGAGCACGTCGACGTCGGGTGCCGGTGCGACCATATGAGCGTGAGCCAGCAGCAGGTTGAGCCGGTCGCCCAGGGTCAGACTGACAAATCGACGGATGGCGTCGGGCGCCGGGTGTCGCAGCGAGTCGCCGGGATCGCCGAGTCCGCCACCCTGGCGGTGGACGCGAAGGCCAAGGCCCTCAAGGCCGAGGGCCGCCCGGTGGTCGGCTTCGGCGCCGGCGAGCCGGACTTCGCCACTCCCGGCTACATCGTGGAGGCCGCGGTCGCAGCCTGCACCGACCCGGCCAACCACCGCTACACACCCGCCGGCGGACTGCCGGTGCTCAAGCAGGCCATCGCCGCCAAGACCCGGCGCGACAGCGGATACGACGTCAGTCCCGAGCAGGTGCTCGTCACCAACGGCGGCAAGCAGGCGGTCTATGAGGCGTTCGCCACCCTGCTGGACCCCGGCGACGAGGCGCTGCTGCCCGCGCCCTACTGGACGACCTACCCGGAGGCGATCCGGCTCGCCGGCGGCGTCCCGGTCGAGGTCTTCGCCGACGAGGACCAGGACTACCTCGTCACCGTCGAGCAGCTCGAGGCCGCACGCACCGAGCGCACGAAGCTGCTGTTGTTCTGCTCGCCCTCCAACCCCACCGGCGCGGTCTACCCCCGCGAGCAGGTGCGCGAGATCGGCCGCTGGGCCTACGAGAACGGCATCTGGGTCGTCACTGACGAGATCTACGAGCACCTGGTCTACGACGGCGCCCGCGCCCGCTCGATGCCGGTGGAGGTTCCCGATCTCACCGAGACCTGTGTCGTCCTGAACGGGGTGGCCAAGACGTACGCGATGACGGGTTGGCGGGTCGGCTGGATGATCGGCCCCCGCGACGTGGTGAAGGCCGCGACCAACCTGCAGTCCCACCTGAGCTCGAACGTCGCCAACGTCAGCCAGCGGGCAGCTCTCGCCGCCGTCTCCGGGGACCTGGCGGCCGTCGAGACCATGCGGGCCGCATTCGACCGCCGCCGCAGGACCATGGTCAAGATGCTGTCGGCGATCGAGGGCGTCACGTGCCCGGTGCCGCGGGGGGCGTTCTACTGCTACCCCAGCGTCAAGGGGGTCCTGGGCCGGACCATCCGTGGTCGCACGCCGCAGACCTCCGCCGAGCTCGCGGAGCTGATCCTCGACGAGGCCGAGGTCGCCGTGGTCCCCGGCGAGGCGTTCGGGCCGAGCGGGTACCTGCGGTTGTCCTATGCGCTGGGCGACGACGACCTGGTCGAGGGCGTGGGACGGATCCAGCGACTGCTCGCCCGCTGACCGGCCTGCCCCGCTGACGGTCCTCGGCGGAGTTCCCGCACCAGCCAGGTGGCAGACTCCCGGCATGCCGCAGCCGTCCGACGCGACCTCCCAGCGCGACGTCCGGCTGCTGCCGAAGGCGCACCTGCACCTGCACTTCACGGGCTCCATGCGCCCCTCGACGCTGCACGAGCTGGCGGACAAGCACGGTATCCGGCTGCCGGTCGTGCTGCGCGACCAGCAGCTGGTCCGGTTGAGCCCGGACGAGCGTGGCTGGTTCCGCTTCCAGCGCCTGTACGACGCCGCGCGCGCGTGCGTGCGCGACGCGGACGACATGCGCCGGATCGTGCTGGAGGCCGCCCAGGACGACGCAGCTGAAGGCTCGCGCTGGCTGGAGCTGCAGGTCGACCCCACCTCCTACGCGCCCTTCGTCGGCGGCATCACACCGGCGGTCGAGGTGGTCCTGGACGCCGCGCGCGAGGCCACGGAGATCACCAGGACGCAGGTGGCGATCGTCATCGCGGCCAGCCGGGTGCGGCACCCGCTCGACGCCCGGACGCTGGCGCGGCTCGCCGCCCGGTACGCAGGCGACGGGCCCGGCACCGTGGTGGGGTTCGGGCTGAGCAACGACGAGCGCCGCGGCTGGACCTCCGACTTCGCCCCGGCCTTCCGGATCGCCCAGCGCGCGGGGCTGGCGTCGGTCCCGCACAGCGGGGAGCTGCTCGGGGCCGACCATGTGGAGGTCACCCTCGACACCCTCGCTCCGGACCGGATCGGGCACGGCATCCGCTCCGTCGAGGACCCCCAGGTGCTGGGCCGGATCGTGGACGCCGGCATCGCGCTCGAGGTGTGTCCCGGCAGCAACGTCTCCCTCGGCGTGTACCCCACGCTCGCCGAGGTGCCGCTGCGCGACCTGCTTTCGGCAGGTGCCAGGGTCGCGCTCGGGGCGGACGACCCCCTCCTGTTCGGCACCAGGCTCGCCGACCAGTACACCGCCGCCCGGGAGGTGCACGGCCTGGACGACGAGGGGCTGGCCGCGCTCGCCGAGTCGTCGATCACAGCCTCCCGGGCGCCCAAGCAGGTGCAGGACCGGCTGCGGGTCGGCGTCACCGGCTGGTTGCACGGCACCGCCGGGAGATGACGGGCCGAGCGGACGCAGCGGACGAAGCGCTTCCACAGCGGCGGGGACGATCCAGGCAGCGGCGCCTTCGCCGGCTGGTGCTGACCGACCGGGTGCAGATGGCGGTGAAGGCCGCGATCGCCGCGACCCTCGCGTGGCTGGTCGCCGAGCTGGTCAGCGGGCAGGTCGAGGGCTTCGAGAACTATCTCTTCTACGCCCCGCTCGGCGCGCTCATCGTCGTCTACCCCACCGTCGCGACGACGTTCCGCAACTCCCTCAGCGTCGGGCTGGCCATCGCCCTCGGCGGCGGGCTCGGTCTGGCGATCCATCTCCTGCTCGAGCCGAGCCTGCTGGCGCTCGCGCTCGCCGTGAGCGTCGGCGTCGCCCTCGCAGGGCTTCCCTGGCTCGGCGAGCAACGCAGCTACGTCCCCGTCGTCGCGCTCTTCACGCTGCTGATCGGCGGCACGCAGCCCGCCCAGTACGCGCTGGCCTATCTCGGCCTGGCAGTCATGGGCGCGGCCATCGGCGTCGGGGTAGGGCTCGCCATGCCGGCGCTGCGGCTGACCCCCGGCCGCGACGCGATGCAGTCGGTCGCCACCTTCCTGGGCGACCAGCTGGACGACCTGGCCGACGCCCTGCGGCAGGAGGACCCGCCGGACGAGCAGGGCTGGCACGACCGGAGGCACACCCTGCGGCCCGTGCTGGACCGGATGCGCCGCGACGTCGCCGAGGCGGCCGACGCACAGCGCGGAAACCCTCGGGCCCGTCGCCGGGGGTACCCGGCAAGCAGGCAGCAGGAGGTCAGCCGCGGGCTGGAACGCGTCGCCCTGCTGGTGGAGGACCTGGTCGACGTCCTGGTCACCAGCTACCACCAGGACCTGCCGCACACGCCGCTCGACCGGGACCTCGCACTCACGGTCGCCGAGGCGATCGAGCGGCTCGCCGCCCTGGTGCGCAACTACCAGGAGAAGATGTCCGCCGAGGACGTGCGGGTGCAGGAGGCCGAGCGTGCCCTGAGCCAGGTGCAGGAGGCGTTCGCCAGGCGTCGGGACCTCGACACCCGGGACGTCGCCCTCCTCGGCGCGGTGGTGGCGAACCTCGACCGGTCCCTGTCCGCGGTGGTTCCGGTGCGTGGCTCCGGCGGCTAGCCACGAGTAGCGTCGACCCATGGCGCTGGACACGAAGGACTGGACGTGGACCCTCGAGCGCCGCTGCCCCGAGTGCGGTGAGGACGCCTCCCGGATCCAGCCGGAGCAGGTGCCCGGTCTGATCAGGGACTGCGCCGCCCAGTGGCAGAAGGTGCTGTCCGCCGGTGGCCGGCTGCGGGACCGGCCGCAGCCAGGGGTGTGGTCACCGCTGGAGTACGCGTGCCACGTGCGGGACGTGCTGCGCCTCTTCGACCACCGCTTGGAGCTGATGCTCACCCGGGACGACCCGGTCTTCGACGACTGGGACCAGGACGACGCGGCAAGGCGCGGCCGCTACCCCGAGCAGGACCCGCAGCAGGTCGCCCTCGACATCGTGGACGCCGCCAGCACCCTCGCCGACCGCTTCACGTCGGTGCCTGCACAGGAGGGGCAGTGGGAGCGGCCGGGCCGCCGCAACGACGGCGTCCGCTTCACCGTGATCACCCTCGCGCGCTACCTGCTCCACGAGCTGGTGCACCACTTGCACGACGTGCGGTTCGCCACCCGGGCGCAACCGCCCACGACGTAGACGAACGGACGAGCCGCCGTTAGAGCGCGCAGCCCACGAGGACCGGCTCGTTCACGAGCCGGATCCCGAACGCCTTCTCCACCCCGTCGCGCACCTCGCTCGCGAGCGCCAGCAGGTCCGCGGCGGTCGCCGACCCTCGGTTCGTGAGCGCCAGGGTGTGCTTGGTCGACAGCGCCGCGGGGCCGGGGAGCCCGTAGCCCTTGCCGAAACCGGCGTGCTCGATCAGCCACGCGGCGCTGGTCTTCACCCTTCCCGCCGGGGCTCCGAACCGGGGCGCTCCGTCGGGAAGGTGCGTGTCGTCGTCCAGGATCGGGTTGGTGAAGAACGAACCGGCGCTCCAGGTGTCGTGGTCGTCCGGGTCGAGCACCATCCCCTTCCTGCGGCGCAACCCGAGGACGGCGTCACGCACTTCCGCGAGCGGCGCGCGGCTCCCGACGTCCATCGCCAGCGACCGGGCCAGCTCGGCGTACGCGCCCGGCGCCGAGGCGCCGGCGCGCCGCAGCCGGAAGGTGACGTCGAGGACGAC
>JASBSH010000191.1 GCA_030149025.1 Actinomycetales bacterium
CTTTTCTGTGCGACGTTCGGGACGCACCGCGCGGGCGTGTCGCGCCCCGAACGACGCACAAAACCTGGGGGACACACCCCGCAGGTGGCGAGATCCCATGATCACCGCGAGGGGTTGGGCAGGTGGCGGGATCCCATGATCACCGCGAGGGGTTGGGCAGGTGGCGAGATCCCATGATCACCACGGGGGTTTAGGCGGCGCCCGCGGTGAGGCGCTCCGTCACATGAGCCGGAGCGGGGAAGTGCCGCGCGTACTCCCGCGTGAACACCCCGGTGCCGTGAGCCAGGGCCCGCAGGTCTGACGCGTACCGGGTCAGCTCGAATGCCGGCACCTCCGCGGTCACGACGGTCCGCCCGTTGCCGGACGGCTCGGTGCCCTTCACCCGCCCACGGCGCGAAGCCAGGTCGGACAGCACGCTGCCCACGTACTCGTCGTCGACAGTGATCGTCACGTCGTCCATCGGTTCGAGCAGCTGGATGCCCGCCGCGGACGCCGCCTCCTTGAGCGCCAGCGCCCCTGCTGTCTGGAACGCCGCGTCCGAGGAGTCGACGCTGTGCGCCTTGCCGCCGACGAGGGTCACCCGGATGTCGACCATCGGATAGCCGGTGACCCCCTTCTCCATCTGCGCGCGCACGCCTTTCTCCACGCTCGGGATGAACTGGCGCGGCACGGCCCCGCCGACCACCTTGTCCACGAACTCGAACCCGGCACCCTCGGGCAACGGCTCGATCTCGATCTCCGCCACCGCGTACTGACCGTGGCCGCCGGACTGCTTGACGTGCCGTCCCTGCGCACCCCCGGTCCCCTTGACGGTCTCCCGGACGGCGACGCGCACCGGTTCGGTGCTCACCTCCACACCGCTGCGGGTGCGTAGCCGGTCGAGCAGGACCTCCAGCTGCTGCTCGCCCATCGCCCACAGGACCATCTGGTGGGTCTCCGGGTCGACCAGCAGTCGCACCGTCGGGTCCTCGGCCTGCAGGCGCGCGAGGCCCTGCATGAGCTTGTCCTCCTCGCCCTTCGACCTCGCCGAGATCGCCACCGGCAGAAGGGGATGCGGCATGACCCACGGCTCCATCACCGCGGGATGCGCCGGGTCGGACAACGTGTCCCCGGTCTCCGCCCGCGACAGTCGCGCGACTGCCACGATGTCACCGGCGACTGCCTTGGGCAGGGGAGTCAGCTGGCTGCCCATCGGCCGGGAGATGGCTCCCACCCGCTCGTCGACGTCGTGCTCGCCGTGCCACTCCTCGTCCTCGGCGTTGCCGGAGAACCGCGAGAAGTGGCCGCTCACGTGCACCGGAGTGTCCGGCGTCAAGGTCCCGCCGAAGACCCGGACGAGGGAGACCCGGCCGACGTACGGGTCGGTCGTCGTCTTGATCACCTCTGCGACCAGCGGCTCGTCCGGAACGCCACGGATCGGCTCACGCGGCCCGCCGGCCGGCGTGTACACGGGCGGCAGCACGTGCTGGGTCGGCTTCGGGAAGCAGCGGCAGATGACCTCGAGCAGCTCGGGGATCCCGAGCCCGGTCGGCGGCACCAGGGGCAGCACCGGATGGAACGCGCCGCGGCACACGGCGGTGATGAAGTCGCTGATGAGCGTGTCGAACCCGACCTGCTCACCGTCCAGGTAACGGTCCAGGAGCGTGTCGTCCTCGGACTCGGTGATGATCGCCTCGATCAGTGCGTCCCGCTGGTCCGAGATCGCCTCCAGGTGCTCGGGGTCGGCGGGGCGCGCCTCCCGCTTCCCGGAGCTGATGTCGAAGACCGTCTGGGTGAGCAGGCCGATGAGACCGGCCGGTGTGTCGTCGTCCGCGAGAAGCGGCAGGTACAGCGGGTGGACGCCGTCCCCGAAGACCCTCTGGCAGATCTGCAGCACCGCGTCGAAGTCGCCGCGCGGCTGGTCGATGTGGGTGATGACGACCGCCCGGGGCATGCCCACGGCGGCGCACTCCTCCCAGACCATGCGGGTGCCGCCGTCGACGCCGTCCACGGCGGAGACGACGAAGAGCGCGGCGTCCGCCCCGCGGAGCCCTGCCCGCAGCTCCCCGGTGAAGTCGGC